>CBDURV010000252.1:0-6417 GCA_965369495.1 uncultured bacterium | reverse complement strand
GAGAGGCCCCAAGTCTTTCCTGTTAAAGACTTTATGACGTTTATCGAGAGCTGGCGAGTCATCTTGTCCTCGCTGTAGATCCCGTCGATCACGAGCGGCACGACCTTCGGATCGCCCCGCTGCTGAATCAGCTTGGTGGCGATCTGCCTGAGCTTCTTGCTGAATCCGGTGCGCCCCATAGCGTCCACCAGCGGGGCCGCGTCGCGGGTCTCGCGCGAGGCGTAGGCCTCCATCTGACTGCGCAGGCGCGGCGGCACGCCCGAAATGCCCTTGAGCGGGCCGTCCGCCGGCACCTCCTCCCAGACGATGTCGATTTCCGCCTTGAGATCATTGAGGTCGAGAAACTCGTCCGTAAGGGTGACGGTGATCGTGAGGTCGTCGATGCTCATCCGGGAGTGGTCCACCCACAGCCCGAACTGGTACGCCTTCATGTTCTTGCCCTTGCCCTTGGAGTTTCCCTTGCCGGAAAACTTCCCCACGCGGGCGAACTCCTTGAAGCCCTCCTTGGACACCTCGACCTCGACGTCCTGCCCCACCTTGGCGATCTTCTTCACTTCGCCTTTGATGAGATCGCGGAAGTTGACCAGCGACATGTCCGTATCGGCGCCCTCGTCCTCGTGCAGGCCACAGGAGCAGACGAGCAGGCCTCCGCCGCCGTTGAACTTGTGGTCGAACAGGTTGAGCACCGTGTAGAAGTCACTGATCACCGGCTCGGTGAAAATCGTGCCCAGGTTCTTCTGCACGCCCACGCGCATGTACATGTGAGCGGTGAGCTTTCCCTCGCCCTCCATGAGATGGCGAATGTGCGTCGAACCGGACAGGAAGAGCCGCCCGCCCTGGATCTTGAAGGTGGGCTCGCCCAGATCGAGCAGGCGCGGCGGACGCACGTCCTCGAAGTCCTTGAGCTGATTCTCGTCCTCGAAGTCGTAGTAGAGCGTGACCGTCTTCTTCTTGATCTTGATCACGCGGCCCTTGAAGACCTTGTTGAGCGCCTTCTTGGCCTTATCCGTCTTTTGCTTCTTGGCTTCCTCGGTCTTTGATTCGGCCAGCGCCTGCCGGGGCCCCCGCACCCCCCCCAAGAGCGTCAAGACGAGAGCGAGTAGCAACGGTGCATTTTTCATCCGGTTTCTTATCCTAGGGCCTTCTTGCGAATCCTGGTCGTGCGATTGAGCGCCCTCGGTGACGTGGTGATGGGACTCAGCGTCCTATCAACGTTGCGGGCGCGTTTCGGTTCCGCCCATCTCGGGTGGCTGGTCGAAGACCGTTTTGCCCCGATTCTGGAGGGCCACCCCCAGATCGACCGCCTGCACGTCTACGACCGCAAGGTAATCCGCCGCATTTCCGGCTGGCCGCGCGTAATCGACCTAGCCAAGGAGCTGCGCGCCGAGAGCTATGACATCGCTCTCGATTTCCAGGGCAACATGAAAAGTGGGGTGCTGACCCGCCTTTCCGGGGCCCCGCGGCGAATCGGGCTGAAGCCGCCCCACTCGCGGGAGGGCAACCACCGCTTTATGACCGAAAGCGTGGCGATCTCGGCCGAGCACCGGTTCGCGGGCTATCGCGAGGTACTCGATCAGGTGTTCGGCCCCGGCCCCGAGGCCCCCGCCCTGCTGCCGGCCCAGCCCGAAGGCGACGGCGAAATCCTGTTTCATCCGGGGGTGAGCGGTTTTGGCGCCTTCAAGCGCTGGCCGGCCGCCCACTTCGCGGCACTCGGCGACCGCCTCGCACAAGCGCTCGGTCGCGGCGTCATGCTCACGGCGGGACCCGGCGAGCGCGGACAGGCGGAGGCGGTGCGCGAACTCATGCAGGGCGACGCGCGCATCATCGAACCGGCCGGCCTCAAGGCGCTGGTGAATACGCTCGCGGGCGCGCACATCGTCGTCGCGGCGGATACCGGGCCGGCGCACATCGCCGCGGCCACCGGCGTGCCGACCCTGACGCTCTTCGGGCCGAAGGATCCGGCGGTCATGGCGCCGCTCGGCAAACTCACGCGGGCGGTGCGGGCCGGCGTGCGCTGTAGTCCCTGCCCGCTGCGCGCCTGCCCCGACCCGATCTGCATGTCCGAACTGTCGGTCGATGCCGTCGAAGCGGAGGCGCTGGCGCTGCTGGCGGAGGCGGCCCGCACGTGAACGAGCGCGAAGCGAAACTCATTGCGCGCTGGGCCGCCGACCCCGATGCGGTCGCCATCGCGCTGGAGCGTCTGCGCGAGGCGGGCGCCGATCCCGACCCGCATCTGGAGGGCTGGATCCGTCTGCTCGACGTTTCGCCCGGCTCGGTGGAGCAACTCGTCAACCGGCCCGCACTGGTCCACGAGATTCCGCTCACGCGTGGTGCGTACGAGCGCGACCGGTTCGAGCGGCACCTCGATGATGCCTTGGGCGCCGAGCCCGATCTCGACGCGCAGGTGCGCCATCTGCGCGCCGTGCGCGTGGAGGAGACGCTGCGCATCGCCTGGCAGGATGTCGTGGAAGGCGCCGACCTGACGGTCGTGACGCGGCGCATCAGCGCCCTGGCCGAGATCGTCCTGGAACGCGTGCTGCGCGGCGTGCGCGCCGACCTCGCGCGCAAGTACGGGCGCCCTTGGCACGACGGCGAGCCGGTGGATGTGGCCATCATCGCCATGGGCAAGTTGGGCGGGGCGGAGCTCAACTACTCGAGCGACATCGACCTGATCTTCCTGTACGGCAAGGATGGCGAGACGGATGGCGGACCCGCGAACGCCGTCATCACCAACCGCGAGTTTTTCCACCGCCTCACCGAACGGGTCACACGCGAGGTCAACGACGTGACGCCGCAGGGGCGCCTCTACCGCGTGGATCTGCGCCTGCGGCCGGAGGGCGCGGTCGGTTCGCTGGCGCGCTCGCTCGCCAGCACGCTCGCCTACTACCGGCGCCTGGGCGAGACGTGGGAGCGGCAGGCGCACCTCAAGGCGCGCGTCGTCGCCGGCGACCGCACGCTCGGCAACGAATTCGTGCGCGCCATTCGCGCCTGGTCGTACGGGCGCGGCCTCTCCTTCGAAGAGATCGCGGCGATGAAGCGCATCAAGCAGCGCATCGAAGACGTCACGGCGGGCCGCGGCGAGGAGCGCCAGGAGGTCAAGCTCGGCTACGGCGGCATTCGCGATGCGGAGTTCGTGATCCAGTTCATGCAGTTGCTGCACGGCGCGCGCACTCCCGAAGTGCGCCACCACAATTCGCTCACGGCGCTGCGGCTGCTGGAAAAGCACGGCGTGATCCTTCCGGCGGAACGCGATGCGCTCGACGACGCCTACCGCTTCCTGCGCATCGTCGAACACCGCCTGATGCTGGCGCATGGCGCGCAGGTGCATCGGCTGCCCACCGACGGCGATGCGCTGGAGCGGCTCGCGCGTCGCTGCGGCTACGTCGATGCCGACGCGTTCGAGAGCGCCTACCGCGAAAAGGCGGAGGCGGTGCGCGCGATTTTCAATTCGCTCTTCCGCGAACTCTTCCAGGCGCGCGACGAACGGCAGGTGCGCGAAACGGAGCTGGTGCTGCACCTCGGCTCGGACGATCAGCCGGCCGACCTCGAAGAGTTGCAGGCGGCACTCGCCGCGCACGGCTTCGTCGATGCGGAGGCTGCCGCGACCGTGATTCCCGAACTCATGCGCGAGAACTCGGTCTGGCTGGCCGGCTCGCCGCGCACCCGCGAGTTTTTGGCCGACCTTTTTCCGCGCCTGCTCGATGCCATCGGGAAGACGCCGGATCCCGACGCGGCGCTGCGACGGCTGGAACGCATCACCGCGCGGGTCGGCGCGCGCGCCACGCTCTACCGTGCGATGAGCGCCGACCAACGGCTGCTCCACGTGCTCGTCGATCTCGCGGGGCACAGCCTGTTCCTGACCAACATCCTCGCCAACCGGCCGGGCACGCTCGACCAGCTCATGGACGCGCTGAGCAGCGGCAGCGAACGCGGTCTCGACTCGTTCGAGGACATTCCCACGGCGACCGTGCCCGACGCGCCCGACCCGGCGCGCATCTTGTCCGACTACAAGAACCTCGAGATGCTGCGCATCGGCCTGCGCGACGTGCGCGGCGAGGCGGGGCTGCAGCAGGTGAGCGAGGAGTTGACGCGGCTCGCGACGGTCGTGGTGCGGCTCGCCCACGAGCGTGCGCGGCGCGAGGCGGCGGCCGCCGGCGGGGATCTGGTCGTCGTCGCCATGGGCAGCTTCGGGGCGCGCGAACTGCTCTACGGCTCGGATCTCGACCTGGTCTACTTCGCGCGCGACGGCGACGGACGCGACGGAGCCGTGGGGATCGCGCGCCGGTTGGCCGCATTGCTCGGCTCGCCCAGCGAACACGGCCGGCTCTACGAGGTCGATGCGCGCCTGCGCCCCGGCGGCGCGGGTGGACCGCTCGTGACGACGCCGACCGGGTTCGCCAATTACATCGCATCGGGCGTGGGCGAAACGTGGGAACGCATGGCCTACACGCGCGCCCGGCCGCTCGCCGGACCGCCGTCCCTGTGCGAGGAGATCGAGGCGGCCATCGCGGATGCGATCTACACGCCCGGCTTCACCCCCGATGATGCCGACGCGGCGGCCGCGATGCGTGCGCGCCTGGCAGACGCGGGCGGCGCCGACTCGATCAAGCGCGGCCATTCGGGCGGTGTCGTCGATATCGAATTCATCGCGCAGATGATGGCGCTGCGTCACGGCCGCGACCATCCCGGGCTGCGCACGGGCAACGTGCTCGACATCTTGGCCACGCTGCGGACGGCGGGCCTCATGCGCGGGCAGGAAGCATCGGACATCGAGGTCGCCTACCGCTTCTTAATGACTCTCGAACGGAAGATCCGCATCGTCGCCGACCTGCGCGAGGACCGGCTGCCGGAAGAACCGCCCGCACTCGCCTCGCTCGCACGACGGCTCGGCTATTCCGACACGGGACTCATGTCGGCAACGGAGGCGTTGCGCGAGGAGTACGACTACCACCGCCACGTCGCCGCGCGGGAGTTCGAGCGGACGGTAAGAGCGCTTAGGGGTGAGTTGGATTGTTAGATGTGGAGTAATCGGCTTTGGGCTTTGAGCTTTGGGCTTTGCGCAACAACCAGGCCAGCTACTGGCGCATTGATCGGTCCGGGGCCTCGGCTGTGAATCACGGGGCCCCTGTCCTGTCGTCGCGCCGATGGTCGGACTGGTCGCGACGCAGAGCTCAAAGCACAAAGCCCAAGGCCGTTCGCGCAAACGGGCATAGCGTGTGCGAAAGCCGTAGCCATGATTGAGGCTCTCTGCTTATTCGCTGTGTTCCTGCTCGCGTTCGCCAATGGCGCGAACGACAACGCCAAGCCGGTTGCGACGCTGGTCGGTTCGGGCCTCACGGGACCGCGGCGCGCGCTGCTGTTCGGCACGCTGGCCACGTTTGCGGGATGCCTGCTGGCCATCGTGCTGGGTCGCGCGCTCGTCGGCAGCTTTTCCGCCAAGGGACTGGTCGGCGCCGAAGTCGCGCAGAGCATTCCATTTCTGCTCAGCGTCACCTGCGGGGCGGCCGCCACCGTGCTGATCGCGACCCGCGTCGGCCTACCCATATCGACCACCCATGCCCTAATTGGTGCAATCGTCGGCGCCGGCGTCGTGCGCGGAAGCGTGGATTTCGGCGTGCTGGGCGCGGTATTTCTGCTGCCGCTCTTGCTAAGTCCGCTGCTGGCCGTCGGCGCAACGTCGCTCCTCTACCCGCTCGCGCATCGCGCCCGCATGGCACTCGGCATCACCCGCGAAAGCTGCGTCTGCGTCGGTACCACCGTCGTTCCCGGTCCCGGTCCCGTCGCAACGGCGCGCGTGGCTGCCACGATCGGAACCGAAGAGACCTGCGCCGAGGCGTACGCGGGCAGCGTGCTCGGCTTCGGCGTGCAGCGGGCGGCGAACGGGATGCACTGGCTGAGCGCGCTCACGGTCTCGTTCGGGCGCGGCCTGCAGGACGGCGCCAAGATCGCCGGCATCGCGCTGCTCGTCGGCGTCGCCTTTCAACCGCTCTGGGTCGCGGGTGCCATCGCGATCGCCATGGCGGCAGGCGGCCTGCTCGCCGCGCGCCGCGTCGAAGAGACGATGGCGCACCGCATTACCCGCATGAACGACGGCCAGGCGCTGCTCGGCAACGTGCTGAGCGCCGGCATCATCTTCGGCGCCACGGCGCTCGGCGCACCCGTCTCGACCACACACGTCACGACCGGAGCGCTGATGGGCGTGCGCGCCCACGCCGACAAGCCGAGGGAGAGTTGGCTCGGGCGCATTCTGCTGTCGTGGGTTGCGACGCTGCCGCTTGCCGCGGGCATCGCGGCCACGATCGCCGCGATCGCCTGACCCACTCGCGAACGGCTTTGGGCTTTGGGCTCTGAGCTTTGCGGCGCGACCAGTGAGGCCGCGCGCGCAACGAATGGAATGGGGCCTCGATTGGATTGGGG
>CBDURV010000251.1:0-6443 GCA_965369495.1 uncultured bacterium | reverse complement strand
CGTGACTGACCCCCGCTTTACGAAAGCGGGGACTCGAATCCTGTCGGATCTGTTCGGTATAAGTTAAGCATGGTAAACGGTGTGGATCTCGACCGGATGGCGGTGCGCGCGGCACGGGGCGGCGGCGCGCTTGAGTTGGAACTCGGCGAGGTGTTGGCGCGCCTGTTCGAGGGCGACCGGCTAATGGACCTCGGCTATTCCAAGCAGACCGACTACCTGCGCGAGCGACTCGGCATCGCGGCGCGCACGGGGCTCGGCTGGGCGTCGCTTGCGCGCGGTCTCGCCACGCGACCCATTTTGCGTGCTGCGTTGTTGGCGGGATCCGTGAGCAGTCGCAAGGCACTCACCGTATTGCGCGCCGCCACCGGCGACGCGGAGGCCGCGTGGACTGCTGCCGCGATGACACTGAAGCTCGCGGAGCTGGAGGCTCGGGTTCGCGATGCGGGGTTCGATCCGCGGCTCGATACGTTCGATGTCGATTCGATCCTGCTGCGCATGGACGAAGGACAGCAAGACCGGCTCGACGCCGCTCTCGCCGTGGCGGAACTCATCGCCCTTCCGGGCACGCCCCGATGGCAATTGTTGGAGTCCATCTGTCAGGAGTGGCTGGGTGAGTTCGGGGGGACGTTTTTGCCGGGACCCGTGCGGCGCCACCAAGAGCCGCTGTCCACCTCCAGCGTCGAGGCCAGTGTGCCCGAGCCTGCCGATGCAGTCGCGTTCGATCTCCCGACGACCGCGGTCGAGTTGGATCGCCTCGCCCACGCGCAGTTGATGCGCAGACACGAACGCACGGAAGCACTCGGGCGTGCGCTCGAACCCATCGCCGCGCACAAGCTGCATCGAGAGCTGGGATACCAGTGGTTCGAGGACTACGCGCGTGAGCGCCTCATGATCTCACCGCGTTCGGCACGTCAACGGATCTGGCTGGAGCGGCGCATGCGCAACCTGCCTCCGCTTCGCGACGCCTTGCGCAGCGGTCGCATCACACTCACGAAGGCTCTGCTCGTCGCCGACCACGCAACGCCGCACAGCATCGAACAGGACATCGAGGATGCGACGCGCGATACGTGGCAGTCCATGGACAAGAAATCAACGGAGCGCGAAGACCGGCAGAATCGTGCAGACGGTGTGCGCCGCCTCTGGGGACCCGCCGACGCGTTCGAGACGGTGCTCTACGCGATCTGGTCGCTGCAAGCGGCAGAAACGCGCAGAACCGGATCGCAACCCGGTAAGGGGGAGGCGCTGGCGCGCATTGCGGACCACTTCGTCGTCGTCTGGGAGACGCATCTCGAAGCTGAACGTGCACAAAAGCGTGTGCCGCGACGGCGACAGGCCGTTTTCGCCCGGCACGGAGGGCTGTGTGCGGTGCCGGGCTGCTCCCGCCCGGCGGATCACGAGCATCACATCAAGTACCGATCACGCGGCGGGACGAACGAACTGGAGAACCTGCTCGCCCTTTGCTCTGCCCATCATCTTCGGGGCGTTCATGATTCTCGTGTCACGGTCGAGGGGCGTGCCGGCGAAGTTCTCCGCTGGGAGATTCACGCGACGGGAGAAGAGTGGACGACGATTGGCGATGACTGTTCGCGAAAGGAGGTGCCGACGGAAGATGTCTAGGCTTCTGGCGACATTCTCGCGGCGCGGCTACTTCGCATCGCGGCCCGTCAGAACGCCTTCGCCGCTTTTGTCGAGGCGCATCATGAGCGCCTCGGCGTCGTTGAGTTCGCGATCGACGCATGCAGCGCCACCCGCAGGAATTCCCAAATGACCAGCGTCGCTCGCGCGCTCAAAGCCAGAACGCGCAGCGACACCCAATAAGATAGCCGGCGCTCCATAAATGAAGCGCCGGCTATCCAGGTATCACGCGCAGCGACACCGACAACGGTGGTCGGCGCTTGCGCACCAACCTCCCAAATGACCAGCGTCGCTCGCACGCTCAAAACCAGAACGCGCAGCGACACCGCATCAGACGGTCGGCGCTATGCGCGCCGACTGCCCCAATGACCAGCGTCGCTCGCACGCTCAAAACCAGAACGCGCAGCGACACCGAATCAGACGGTCGGCGCTTGCAGCGCCGGCCGCAGGCAATCCCAGAGTTACTGCAGATACCGGTTCACGAACTCGCGCAGCACCTTCTCGAAGAAGGCGGGCTCTTCCATGAAGGGCAGGCGCGACGACTTCTTGAGCTTCACCGTGATGTTCTTGGGGAAGAAGCGCTGGAGGCGCTTGATGTCGTCGTAGCCGGTGAGCTTGTTGTTCTTGCGGGCGAACATGAGCAGCGCCGGCGTGCGCGAGGTGTTGTCGCCGCGGATGTCGAACGGCTCGATGCCAATCGATGTCGCGTTGGGGTCGCGCCAGAGGGTGCGCAGCACGCCCAGCTCGATGTCGGCCTTGTTGTGCACGCAGGTGCTGGCGGTGAAGTAGCCGTAGACCTCGCTCTCCGCGCGCGTCGACGTCTTGATCTCGTAGCTCGAGACCTTGGCCCAGAACTCGTCGTCCGGGTTGCCGCTGCGCTTCGCCTCTGCGATTCGCTTGCTGTACGTCTCGTTGGAAGCGTAGGGGTTGAGGAGCAACATCCCGGAAACGCGATCCGGATACTTCTGCGCGTACTTCGCCGCCACCCAGCAGGTGAAGCCCTGCGCCAGGATCGCGGTCTTGTCCACGTTGTACTTCTTGCGCGCGTCATCCAGCGCATCGACAAGCTGCTCGACCGGGTAGATCGGGTCGCCCTGCGAGTTGTACTGGATGTCGGGGAAGCTCCGTACCGGCGGAAGGTCGATGTACAGCCACTTCACAAACAACCACTGGTTGAAGTAGGGCATGTAGTAGGTCGAGCGCTTCTGCGTCTGCGGGAGCACGATGACCAGCGGGCCGCGGCCACGGCGGGCGAACGTGTCGTTGAACTTGAGTTCGATGTCGCCGAAGTTGCCGACGTCGAAGCGGCGCACGGGCGGAAGCTCGCGGTCCTTGTTGCGCTCCCAGTACTGCTTCCAGCCCTCCACGTCGGTGTGGAAGTACTTGCCGGTGATTTCCTCGAGATTGAAGAGCAGGACGCTGTGCACGCGGCGGTTGGTCTCGCCCTCCTGCTTCGTGCGACCGTCGGGGCCGACTTCGTGGATCATCGCGATCATCGGATCGACCGCGTCGCGCACGCGCTGCGACCCGGCGGCCCAGCACGCCATGCGGCGCACTTCCCAGGCGGAGTCCTTGAGCGCCTTGACGATCACGGGCGGATCGAGCTTGGGATCGCGGGCGATCGACAGTGCGGTGAGCACGCCCTCGCGCACGCGCTTGTCGCGGTGCTCCGCGTGCTTGAGCATCTCGGCGCGCAACTGGGCGCTGCGGATCTTGGAGAGCCGCTCGGCGGCCGCGTAGCGAATGGCCCAGTCCTTCGAGTTGAACAGCTTCTTCTTGCTGATGATGAACTCGATCGTCCGGGCGTCGTTGGTGGGCAGTGCCTTGATGGCGCGGCGCTTGAACTTGATGGACTTCTTCTTGAAGTCGTCCTTGAAGTCCTGTTCCGCCTTCTCCCACTGCAAGTCGCTTTGCGCGAACAGCGTTCCCGAGAAGGGGCCGGCCACGAGCGCCGCGACCAGACAGCAGAGCAGATTCTTTCGCATGAAATTCCTCAGGGATTGATACGGCGCTCTCGGCACCGCGAACGGGATATTATGCCGCAGCGGGCGGAAGCGTTTCCGTTTTTGCTGGGAGACGCAGTTCTGCCCGTCCGGCGGCCCCTCAGGCGCGAAGCAGCGCGGCGGCGATTCGGAGGTCGAGGGGCTCGGTGATCTTGAGGTTGCGCCCGCTACCGGGCACCGTGAATACGGGCTCCCCGAGCGCTTCCACGAGGCCCGCCTCGTCCGTCGCGTCGGCAGTCGAGACGGCCAGGGCGCGCTCCAGCAGGGCGCGATGGAAGCCTTGGGGGGTCTGGACCCGTGCCAGCGCCTCCCGGGGCAGCGTTTCGACCACCTGGTCGCCGTCGAGCCGCTTTATCGTGTCCACCACCGGCAGGACCGGGATCACCGCCGGGTGGGTGGCGGCGGCGGCCACTACGCGGGCGACGACTTCGGGCGATACGAGCGGGCGCGCGGCATCGTGGATGAGGACAATGTCGGCCTCCGGGGGCAGGGCCGCCAAGCCAGCGGCGACCGAATCGCGCCGGCGTGCCCCCCCGGCGACGATCTTCCAGCCCTCCAGCGCTACCCCTTCGAGATCCTCCTCGCGCAGGACGGCCACGCGGTGGGGGATCGATTCGAAGGCCGCGGCCGCGCGGTCGAGCAGCGTGCGCCCGTCGAGTTCGACGAACGCCTTGGGCGCGCCGAAGCGTTCGCCCGAGCCCGCCGCCACGAGGATGACCCCACAATCCATGGAGCGCGAGGTTAGCATTTCGGCCATGTCTGCCGGAATGTCCGCCGCGATGTCCGCCGGAATGCGCGTAGGAATCGGATTCGATCTTCACCGGACGGGCGCCGAACGGCCGCTCGTGCTGGGGGGCGTCGAGATTCCGGGCGCGCCCGGCCTGATCGGGCATTCCGATGCGGACTGCGTGCTGCACGCGATCACCGACGCCCTGCTCGGCGCGGCGGGAACCGGACTCGACATCGGCGCGATTTTTCCCGACGACGATCCGAAATACCTGAACGCCGACTCGGCTGAGCTGTTGAAGCAGGCGTTGGCGCGATGCCCCGGGCGCGTCGTCAACGTGGACTGCATGGTGCTGGCGGAGCGGCCCAGGCTGGCGCCGCACCGTGACGCCATGCGGACGCGCATCGCGGATCTGCTCGGCATCGACGTGTCGGAGGTGGGCGTCAAGGCGACCACCATGGAAGGGCTCGGCCCGATCGGCGAAGGTCAGGCGATCGCCTGCCACGCGGTGCTGATGTTCGAGAGACCGAGTTCCTAGGAAGGGCCAATGAGGCTGCACAACAGTTTGACCGGCAAGGTCGAGGAGTTCGTCCCCCTGAAGGAAGGGGAGGTGCTCATGTACAACTGCGGCCCCACGGTCTACAAGCGCCAGCACATCGGCAACTTCCGCGCGTTTTTGATGGCGGACCTGCTGCGCCGCACGTTCGAGCACCTCGGCTACAAGGTCAAGCAGGTGATGAACATCACCGACGTGGGCCACCTGACGGAAGACGACGTCGCCGACGCGCAAGGCGAAGACAAGCTCCAGAAAGAAGCGCTCGCACGCGGCGTGACGCCGCTGGAGATCGCGCGCGAGGCGGAGGCCACCTTCATGGAGGACCTCGACACGCTGCATGTACGCAAGGCGCACGTCTACCCGCGCGCGACCGAGCACATCGAGGAAATGCTGGCGATGATCGCGACGCTGATCGCGAAGGGCAGCGCCTACGAGGTGGACGGCAACGTCTACTTCGATCTCGACACGTTTCCCGCCTACGGCGCGCTGTCGGGCAACACGCTCGACGCGTTGTCGGAAGGGGCTTCGGGGCGCGTGGAGGAGCGCGCGGACAAGCGCGGGCCGTTCGACTTCGCGCTCTGGAAGCACGACCCCAAGCATCTCATGCTGTGGGATTCCGACTACGGCAAGGGCTTTCCCGGCTGGCACATCGAGTGCTCCGCGATGGCGAAAAAGCACCTGGGCGAGACGATCGACATCCACACGGGCGGTCCCGACAACAAGTTCCCGCACCACGAGTGCGAGATCGCGCAGAGCGAGACGGTCAACGGCAAGCCCTTCGTGCGCTTCTGGTTGCACTGCGGCTGGCTGGAAATCGGCGGCCAGAAGATGGCCAAGCGTGCCGGCAAGGCGTACACGATTCCGGAACTGGCCGAACTGGGCTACGACGGGCGTGACGTGCGTTTCCTGATGCTCAAGCAGCACTACCGCGCGCCGCTGCCGTTCACGCTGGATCTGCTCGACGAGGCGAAGCGCGTGCGCGCCGGCTTCAACAACTTCGTGAACTTCGAGATGGCGGAGCGCCCGGCCGGGCCCGATGTCCCGGCCGTCGCCGAGGCGATCGAGTCGACGCGCGCCCGCGTCAAGGCGGCGCTCGAGGATGACCTGAACACCTCCGCGGTGTTCGCGGCGCTGCACGAATTCATGACGGCGATCAACCGCATCAAGCCCGGCGCGGACGACGCAGCACGCGCGGTGGCATTCATGCGCGATGTCGATGACGTGTTCGACATCCTCGACGACGCGCCCACGGCCGAAGTGCTCGACAGCGATATCGATGCGCTCATCAAGGCGCGCGACGCGGCACGGGCCAATAAGGACTTCGCCAGCTCCGATCGCATCCGCGACGAACTCAAGGCGCTGGGCATAGAACTGATCGATACACCCCAAGGAACCCGCTGGCGACGTTCCTAGCGGCGGCGGCCGGTCTGCGACGCCGATTTCTTCATCGCCGCGTCGTCGCAGTGACCCCTGTCCGCCATAGCGCGAAGCGCGACGGCGGATCGGCCACAGCTGCCTCGGC
>CBDURV010000250.1:0-6454 GCA_965369495.1 uncultured bacterium | reverse complement strand
GACGACGGTTCCGTAGATGGCCGGGAACACACCTCCTTCGCTGTTCGCCTCGCGCGGATTCTCGGACAGGAACTCCCACCAGCGCGAGACGTAGACACCGCTGCGTGCAAAAAAACCGAGCCGGTTGGGCTGATAGCCGCGCACCACGTCGGCGATGCGAATGGGCTGTTCCGTCCCATCGGCCGTCGTCATCACGAGCACGAACGCGTCGTTGCGCTGCTCGAGTTCGGCGATGCGCTGGCGCAGCGGCACACGCTGCTTCTCGATCGCCGCGACGTGCGCGTCGTAGACGCCCTGCGCCGCGCGGTACGCATCCGACTCGACCCCGCTGTCGATCTCGACGAGCTTGAGTGTCTTCTGCGCCGCACGCTGGTCGTCGTCGAACGCCGCCAGCGGGCCGTCCTTGAGGTCCTGCTTCTCGCCCCGGCGATCCAGCGTGGCTGCGTGGTGTTCCTCGAACTTCGCCCACGACTCCCGCGCGCCGGTTGCCACGGTCTTCCCATCCACAACGAAGCGCGTGGGGAAGCCGTAGAAGCGCCCCCAGTCGAGGCGCTCGAGAAGCGTCGCCCATTCGGGCAGGTCCTCGGAAGCAACCTCGAAGTCGCTGACCCAGCGGAAGTGGACCTGCGTGAGTTCGTAGTTGCCCGTGCGCAGCATGCGGCGGCGGGTGTCTTGTTGCTCAGGCGTCGGCGTGTAGATCTCCTCCTTGTGCTGCTCCCCCATCAGGACTTCGCCCTCGCGCGTCTCGATGCGCACGATCGGCTTGACAAGGAAGGTCTGCGAGCCGTGCACGACGACGATCGCCAGCAGGCCGAGAATCATGGCGATGCAGCAGATCAGCGCGCCGCCGGTGACCCACACCATCGGCTCACCCCGCGCGAAGAGCGACGAGCGCGCACGCGGCCGCCTCGAGCGGGGTGCTTGCGAGGGTCGCTTCGGCGACGGAGAGATCGCGGTCGTCACAGTTGCTCCGCGTAGCGCGCGCGAAAGCGGCGTCGAACCACTTCCGCGAACGTGTTGACGACGAATGTCATCGTGAAGAGAACCAGCCCGGACAGGAAGAGCACGCGATAGTGGCTGGACCCGCGCGGCGCTTCCGGCAGCTCGGTCGCGATGTTGGCCGATAGCGCTCTCAGTCCGCTGAAGATGTCCCACTCCATGATGGGCGTGTTGCCCGCGGCCATGAGCACGATCATCGTCTCGCCGACGGCGCGGCCCAGGCCCACCATAATGGCGCTGAAGATGCCGCTCATGGCGGTCGGCACGATAATGCGCACCGCCGTCTGCCACTGGGTGGCGCCCGCACCGAGCGAGCCTTCGCGCAACTGCGCGGGCACGCCCGCCAGCGCGTCCTCGGCCAGCGTGTAGATGATCGGGACAATCGCGAAACCCATCGCGAAACCGACGATCATCGCGTTGCGCGGGGCGTACGCACCCATGAAGCTGTCGCGCGGATCGAGGCCCAGCAGCGTCAGTGCTCCGCCGACGAGCGCCGCCAGGCCAAAGCCCAGCAGGATCATGCCCCCGAAGCGCATGATGTCGAACCGTGCACTCCGGGAGCGCGTCCAGTCGAAGCCGAGGACGCGAATGCGAGGCGCGCCGAAGCGTCCCCAGAGGAACGCGAGCACGAACACCGAAAGCGGGAGCAGCAGGAACGTCCATCCGCCGATAGCACCGCCGACGCCATCGCGCCGATTGAGCCACGCCGCGATGTCGCCGCCGAAGAAGAGGTTTTCGAAGATCGGGCCGACGCCGACGGCCAGCAATATCCCCAGCGGGAGCGCGGCGGAGAGCGCGATCAGCTTGGGCGCGCCGGACCAGCGCAGCGCCTTGTCCGACGGCAGCATCTGCCACAGGCGCGCACCCAGCAGGAACGCGAGCGGCACCGTGAGCAGGGCCGCGAGCGTTGCCGGCAGGACGTTGGCGACGAAGGGCGCGACGACCAGCGCGGCGAGAAAACCGAGCACCACGCTGGGCAGGCTCGCCATCATCTCGATCGACGACTTGATCGGCGTGCGCGCCGCCGGCTTGAGGAACTCGCTGGTGTAGATCGCGGCCAGCAGCGCCAGCGGGATCGCCATGAGCATCGAATAGAGCGTCGCCTTGAGCGTCCCGAAAACGAGCGGCAGAAGACCCAACTTGGGCTCCGAGTCGTCGCTGCCGGTGGACTGCCACGTATTGGTCGGGCCCGCCTCGCGCTCGTACCAGATGGGTGCGAAGAGCGTCGAGAGGCTCACGTCGTGGTGGCCCGGGTCGAAGGCCCAGGTCGCGAACCCGGCACTGCTCATGACCAGCAGCGCGTCCTCCTTGGGCGCCAGCGCGACGCGGTCGGCGGGCGCGCCGGTGGCGGGTCGCAGCTCGGCCAGTATGGCGTTGCGCGTCGCCTGGAATACGCGCGCTTCGCCGCTCTCGTAGCCGACCATCAGAAGGCGCGTACGCGGGGAGGCGGCGAGCGATCGTACGGCGGACCGTGGACCGCGGAACTGTCGCGCCGCCATCATTTCGATGCCGTCCACAGTCGTGCCCTTGTCGCCCTCGGGGCGAACCGGGAACCAGGCGTGCACGACACCCGTGTTGTCGCCCACGCACAGGGTGGACTTGCCGATCAGGAAGCCGATCGCGCGCACCTCGCCGCCGTCCGGGATGAGGTGCAACATCTCGGCGCGTCGGTGCTCATCGGGAACCGGGTTGCCGTCGTCTCCGAGGCGTCGCGCGTCGTAGCGAATACAAAAACCGTCGTTCCAGATCAGGAACAGCTCGTTGCCGCCTCCCGAAAGCGCGATGTGTTCGGGCAGTTCGCGCTTGTTCGGGTTGATGTAGGGGAGCGTGGTCCTCTTCGCGACCTCGCGCTCGATGCCCGACATCATGTCGAGGCGGGTCTCGATCGTGGCGACAGACAGCTTTCCGTCCCGCGTCAGGGCGGCGAACGCCTTGCCCGAGGGCGGAAACGAGAGGTCGAGCGCGTGGATCGGCGACTTGGCCACACGGATCGGGTCGCCGACGACCGGATCGAAGCGGACAAGACGGTACTGGTCTTCCGGCGTGCGTTCGATGACGCCGCCTTCAAGACGCGCGCGTTCGCCGATGGCAAGCTGTTTGAGCTGGGCGGGAAGATCCTTCGCCTCGATGAACCGCTCAGAAAACGCGATCGTGACGAGGCGCACCGTGCCGTCCTCGTATCCGAAAATCCACTGCGTGTCGGCCGCTGTCGAAGCGTGCGCAATCGGCTTCGGTCCGTCGAGCAGTTTGCGCGTGCCAAGTTCCTGGCCGGTGCGGAAATCGAGCAGGCGCACCGTGCCGTCGGCCTGGATGCCCCACGCGATGGCCCGGTACTCGTCCGCGCCGATGGCGAGCGGCGGGCGCGCCGGCACCGCGCTGGCAATCACGTGTTCCTCGCCGGTCTCGCTGCCCCAAAAGAGCGGCACGACCATGGTGACGAGGAACGTGAAGATCAGCGTGACCGCGATGATGGTCCCGAAGCCTCCCGTGTAGATGAAGAACTTCGCCATCCTCTCGGCGCGCACGACGGAGCGCGGGGTGGTCCGGCGCCGGCGGGGTTGAGGCGAACTTGCCATGGAGGGTGCGGCGCCCGGAATCCGATGTATCCGGGCGCCGGTTGGTGACTAACGGAACGCGAGTCCGACCTTGGCGAGTTCGTTCTTCGCGAGGGCGGCCGAAACGGGGAAGTAGCCGTCCTTGACGACGACCTCCTGGCCCTCCTTCGTGAAGATGTAGCGGATGAACTCGGCGCGCAGCGGGTCGAGCGTGCTGTTTGGCTTGTAGTTGACCGTCAGCCACAAGAATCGCGAAAGCGGGTACTCGCCGCTGTAGGCGTTCTCGGGCGTGGCGCGGGTGTAGTCGGTGCCTTCGCGCGAAAGCGAAACGGCCAGCACGTCGGCGGTCTTGTAGCCGATGCCGGAGTAACCGATGCCGCCGATGTCGTTGGCGATCGAGGTGACGACCGATGAGCTGCCGGGCTGCTCCTTGACGGTGTCCTTGTAGTCGCCCTTGAAGAGCGCGTGCTTCTTGAAGTAGCCGTAGGTGCCCGAGGCGGAGTTGCGACCGTAGAGCGTGATCGGCCGGTTGGCCCACGCGCCGGTGAGACCGAGGTCGCCCCACGTCTTGATGTCCTTCGAGAAACCGCCCTTGCGCCCCTTCGAGAAGATGGCGTCGATCTGCTTCAGCGACAGCCCCTTGATCGGGTTGTCCTTGTGGACGTAGACCGCCAGCATGTCGATGCTCGTCGCGAGGTGCGTCGCCTTGTAGCCGAACACTGCCACGAACTTGTCCATTTCGCTCGACTTCATCCTGCGGCTCATGGGTCCGAAGGTGGAGGTCTTCGCGATGAGAGCGGCGGGTGCGGTGCCACTGCCCTTGCCGACGATCTCGGGATTCACGGATGAGTAGATGCGCGTGAAGCCCTCGGACCAAAGCGTCATCAGGTTGTTCATCGTGTCGGATCCCTCGCTCTTGAGGTTTCCGGACACGCCCGGCACCGACTTGTAGGTCGGAAGACGGTCATCGACCAGGTCACTGGACCAGGCGATGGCTGCGCAGAAAAGAAGCGCTGCGACGATCATGCGATTCACGTTTGTTCTCCTGTTATGCGGGATCTGTTTCGTCCCACGCAAAGGAGACCAGCGGCGCGTGAACCGCTTGTCTAAACAATGTTAAGAGCCCATAAATATGGGCGGGATCAGGACTTTCGCGCGGCTTCGAGCGCCGCCAGGCGCGCTTCGATCAGCTCCAGCTTGTGCAGGATCAAGACGTGCGTCTTCTTGGCGTCGATACCCACCGGGCTGTTGTCGCTGTGGATCAGTTGCGCGATGCGGTCGTAGTCTGCTTGTGAGAGTTCCATAGCTAATGCCCCACGGGTGTGCCGAGGATGGCGAATACCTTTTCCTTGGCGGGTTCGAATTCGGCCGGGTCGGTCGCCTCGAGGTTGAGGCGCAAGAGCGGCTCGGTGTTGGACGGGCGGACATTGCACCACCAGCCCGGGTATTGGACGGTCACGCCGTCGAGCCAGTCGATTTCCGCGTCGCTGAAGGTGTCCGCGATCAACTGCATGCGCGCCGCCTTGTCCTCCACCTCGAAGTTCACCTCGCCGGTGGACTTGTAGCGGCGCAGCGGATCGAGCCGTTCGGAGAGCGTCGCGTCGCCGTTGCGCAGGATGTTGCAGAGCGCGACGACCGCGAGGCTGGCCGACTCGGTGTTGTAGTTTTCGCGGAAGTAGTAGTGGCCGCTGAACTCGCCGCCGAAGACGCCGCCGCGCGCCAGCATGGTCTTCTTCATGAAGCTGTGGCCGACCCGCTCGCGAACCGGCTCGCCCCCGTGCTTGAGGATCTCTTCGGGCAACGCCTTGCTGCTGCGCAGGTCGTAGATCACCGGCCCCTTCTCGCGCGACAAAATGTCCGAGGCGAGCAGGGCGGTGGCGAGGTCGTTGGTGACGACGCCGCCCTTCTCGTCGATGAATCCGGCGCGGTCCGCGTCGCCGTCGAACGCGACGCCGAAGTCCGCCCCCTCGCGCACGACGGTTTCGCGCAGCACCTCGAGCGTGTCGAGCGCCAGCGGGTTCGCCTCGTGGTTCGGAAACGTCCCGTCCAGTTCGAAGTAGAGCGGCGTGACATCCATGTCGAGGTGACCCATGACGAGCGGGAACTCGAAGCCCCCCATGCCGTTGCCGGCGTCCGCGATAACCTTGAGACGGCGGCCCGGCTTGCAGTGGCGGGCGACCATGGCCACGTAGTCGGCGCTGACGTCTTTTTGGGAGACGCTGCCGGGCGTCGCGGCGTCCGCGGGCAGGGCGTCGTTGCGAATGCGCTCCGCCATCGACCCGATGCCCTCGTCGCGGCTGAGCGGGACGCAACCGGCGCGCGCGAGCTTGAGACCGATGTACTGCGCCGGGTTGTGGCTGGCGGTGACCATGATGCCGCCGTCGAAACCGCCGTGGCCGTTGGCGAAGCTGAGCATCGGCGTGGAGCAGAGGCCGATATTGGTCACATCGGCGCCGGCGCGGGTCAGGCCGCGAATGAGCGCCTCGGTAATCGAGGGGGCACAGGGGCGCATGTCATGGCCCACAACGACGGTCTTGGGGCCCACTTCGGCGACGAAAGCGCGGCCGATCGACTCGGCCAGAGCCTCATCAATCTGCTCCCCGTAGATGCCCCGAATATCGTATGCCTTGAAAACGGCGTCGGTCGCGTCCATATTCGCCTTCCGTGCGTAGAGTCCTGATCCAGATTTCCCTGCTGAGCCTCGTTATACCCTTCGCGCCCATCGCGGTCGCGGCGCCAGATTCCATCGAGGTGGAATCGGGCGAAGACGCCGTCATCGTCCGGTCGCCCATGAGCGAAGGAAACTTCCTCCTGCGCCTTCCGGCCGGATTCGCGGCGACCGAGACGGAGGCGCCCTGGGGCCAACAACTCAAGCACGGCGACGTCACCGTCCGACTGCG
>CBDURV010000249.1:0-6462 GCA_965369495.1 uncultured bacterium | reverse complement strand
CGGAGCGAATCTCGCTCTCGAGGTGACCGAAATCCGCGCTGAGGAGGGAGGGAGCAATCTTGACCAAGGGTGCGGATTGTAAATGATCGATCGTGCGCGTCTTGAAACGTCTGGTGATCCTTCCCATCCTGCTGTGCGCGGGCTTTCTGATCGTCCTGTTCTTCGGCAGGACGCCGTCGAACTATGCCATCGAGGACGAGGCGGCCCGCTTCCACGAGGAGCGGCGTAGCAGGCATTTCCTGCTCACCCGCGAGATCGCGAGGGTGGAACTGGCCAGGCGCCAGGGAGCGCAGACGGGCAACGACGTGGCCCGCATGAAGGGCGAGTTGGCCGAGTATCTGCGCACGCCCCGGCGGGCCAACCTAGGCGGCTGGGAGGCCCTGTTCCTGCCCGCGGGCGCCACGCGCCCCGGTTCCGAGGGCTGGTACGTCTGGGGAGAGCTCGATCCGAGCGCACCCCAGGACGACATCGAGATCCGAATGAAAGTCGTCGTTTGGCTACGACCGAACGGATCGCTGGCGAGAGCGGCCGTGGCGCTCGGTTTGGCGCCTTAGGGAACGGCTTTGGGCTGTGGGCTTTGAGCTTTGGGACTCGCACTCCGGAGCCTAGATCCGAAGCCCAAAGCCGTTCGCGCTACCGATTCCCGAAGACGAACAGGGAAAGCAGGATGCCGATCAAGAAGAGCGCGGCTGTTCCATGCAGCGCGCTGAAGATCGCGCGCTTGGGCTGCTCGCCTTCCGGCTTGAGCTTGTTGAAGAGGATGCGGCTGAACACCACATCGCAGGCGATGAATAGCGCCACGAACAACAGCTTGGCGTGGAACCACGGCTCCTTCATCGTGGAGGGAACGTGCATCAGCAGCAGGAACCCGAAGATGACAGCCACGACGCCGCCGCCCCAGTCCGCGAACTTGTGCATGCGGCGGTAGATCCGGTACGAGTCGGCGCGCGACTCCTCCGTCTTGAACTTCACGGCATGGCCGACGAGGCGCGTGAGCGCCATGAAACCGCCGACGTAGACAATTACGCCGAGCATATGGAGGAACTTGTAGACCTGATAGGTGACCACGAAGATTAGTCCTTTAGCGCCGCGAGGCCCGGGAGCGTCTTGCCCTCGAGCAACTCGAGCGAAGCGCCGCCGCCTGTGCTGACGTGCGTCATTTTGTCCCTGAGTTCAAACTGTGCGACGGCCGCGGCGGAATCGCCGCCGCCCACTACCGTCACGCCCTTGCACGCCGCCATCGCTTCGGCGACGGCGCGTGTGCCGGTGGCGAATGCGGGCCACTCGAACACGCCCATGGGGCCGTTCCAAATGACCGTGCCTGCCGTTTCGACCCGTGCCGCGTAGCGCCGTGCCGTTTCCGGCCCAATGTCGAGGCCCATTAGCCCGTCCGGAATCGCCGGTTCGTCGATCTGAACAGGCTGGGCAGACTTGTCGAAACGATCGGCGCAGAGGTGGTCGGAGGGCAGCATGATTTCCACCCCGTTAGTGCGCGCCTTTTCCAGGATCGCGCGCGCCGTCTCCACCATCTCATCTTCCACGCGCGACACCCCCACCGGAATGTCCCGCGCGCGCAGGAAGGTGTAGGCCATGCCGCCGCCCACGATGACCGCGTCCACCTTGTCCACGAGGTTGGTGAGCACGGGGATCTTGTCCGCCACCTTGGCGCCGCCGAGCACTGCCACGAACGGGCGCGCCGGATCGTTGAGCACCGCGTCGAAGGCCTCGATCTCCTTGGCCACAAGGAAGCCGGCAACGCCCTGCCCGAGTTTTTCCGGAAGGCCCACCGTCGAGGCGTGCGCGCGATGGCAAGTGCCGAACGCATCCGTCACGTAGAGGTCGCACAGACGCGCGAGCGCATCCACGAAGGCGGGTTCGTTCTTCGTCTCGCCCGCATGAAATCGCAGGTTTTCCAGCAGGCATACACCGCCCGGCTGAAGCGACTCGATCGCCTGCTGAACCTCGGGGCCGATGCAGTCGGAAGGCGTCACCACCGCGATGCCAAGCAGCTTGGAGAGCCGCTCGGCGACCGGCGTCATGCGCAACTCCTCCTTCACTTCCCCCTTGGGGCGGCCGAGGTGGCTGCCCAGCACGACGCGCGCACCGTGCTCGCGCAGGAAGTTGATGGTCGGCAGCGCCGCACGAATGCGCGCATCGTCGGTTACGCGCGTCCCGTCGAGCGGAACATTGAAGTCCACCCGCACGAAGACGCGCTTCCCTGCAACGTCGAGGTCGCCCAGCATCTGGTCAGCCAGCCAGCCTGTTGATCAGGTCCACGACGCGGTTGGAGTAACCCCACTCGTTGTCGTACCAGCTCACGACCTTCACGAGGTTGCCCTCCTGAACCATGGTGAGCGCGGCATCGACGATCGACGAGTAGCTGCTGCCGACGATGTCGCTGCTGACGATGGGATCTTCGGTGTAGCCGAGAATGCCCTTCATCGCGCCCTCGGAAGCCGCCTTGAGCGCCCCGTTGACCTCCTCGACGGTCACGTCGCGCGCGACCACGGCGGTCAGATCGACGATCGATCCGGTCGGCACCGGCACGCGCAGCGAGAAGCCGTCCAGCTTGCCGGCGAGTTCCGGCATGACCTTGCCGACGGCGCGCGCGGCGCCGGTGGAGGTCGGAATGATGTTGAGCGCGGCGGCGCGGGCGCGACGCAGGTCGCTGTGCGGGCCGTCCACGAGGCTCTGATCCGACGTGTAGGCGTGGATCGTATTCATCGTGCCCTTGGTGATGCCGAACGAGTCGTGCAGCACCTTGGCGAGCGGCGCCAGGCAGTTGGTGGTGCAGGAGGCGTTCGAGACGATCTGGTGCTCGGGCTTGAGGTCGTCGTCGTTCACGCCGAGCACGACGATCGCATCCAACTCGTCCTTGGGCGGAACGGTCAGGATGACCTTCTTGGCGCCCGCCTTGAGGTGCTTGGCGCACTGGGCGCGCGTGCGGAACACGCCCGTGGACTCGATCACGATGTCGGCGCCAAGATCGCCCCACGGCAACTCGGCCGGGTCGCGGACCTCAAGCGACGGAATCGTCTTGCCGTCCACGATGAGCGCGCCATCGCCGGTCTCGACCGTGCCGGCGAAGCGGCCCTGGACCGAGTCGTACTTGAGCAGATGCGCGAGCGTCTTGTCGCTCGTCAGGTCGTTGATGCCGACGACCTCGATGTCGCCGCGCTCCCGCGCAATGCGGAAGACCGCACGCCCAATACGCCCGAAACCGTTGATACCAATGCGAACCATGGAAGCTCTCCTGTCGTCAAACTGTGTGGCCGATCGTACGCTTTCAGGCCAGAAGTTAGGCTAGTTCCATGCACCAGCGTTGGCTCCTCGCCTTCTCCGGAGGACCCGACTCCACGGGCCTCGCCGCCCTGGAGCGGGAACGGCGGCCCCTGCTGGCCTACGTGGACCACCGCATGCGGGGCCGGGCGGCGCAGCGGGGCGAACGGGAGGACGTCGTCCGGATCGCAGAGGCGTTGGGGCTGCCGTTGGTCCGTACGCGGGTCGAGGTGGAGGGGGCCGGGGAGGCGGACGCGCGCCATGCGCGATACGAGGCTCTGGAGGCGCTCGCGCGGCGTCACGGCGCAACGGCCATCGTGTTGGCGCACAGCGCCGACGACCGCGCCGAGACGGTCCTGTTCCAACTGCTGCGGGGCACCGGTCTGCGCGGCCTGGTCGGCATGCGCTCCGACGTGACGATCCACGGCGTCCGCCGCCACCGTCCCGCCCTTATGCGGCGCCGGTCCGAGCTGCATGCCGCCGCACTCCCCTACCGTCCCGTCTCCGATCGCAGCAACCGCTCCACCGCAACCGCCCGCGCACGGACACGGCACCTGCTTCTGCCGGCTCTGGCGGAGGCGCTCGGTGAGGATCCCGTGCCGCTGCTGTGCGCGCTCGCCGATCACGCGGCGGGCATTCGGCGAACACTCGAATCGCGTGCGGCGAACCAGGCACTCGCCGCAACCCGCTCCACGCTGCTGGAGGAGCCGGAAGCCGCGTTTCCGTATCTGGTTGAAGCGCTGCGTGCGGAAGGCCCGCCGCTAACGCGGGCGGCCTACGGAGCACTGCGGGCGTACTTGGCGGCAGGGCGCGGCGATCGGGTGCACACCACCCCTGGCGGGGAAGCCTGGTGCGTTCGACCGAAGAACCAGTTCGAGATCAGGAATCCGAGTCCGCGTCCGGCTCGTTAGGGGCATCGCCCCCGTTCGACCCGGTTTTCGGCGGATCGATCTTGTTGGGATCGTCATCGTCGCCGCCGCTCTTGACGCCCTTCTTGAACTCCGTCACGGAGGATCCGAGGCTGCGCGCCAGCTTGGGGAGCTTGGCGCTGCCGAAGAGCAGCAGGACCACGCCGAGAACAATGAGCAGCTCCCAGTGGCCTGCGAAGATTCCTAGCAAGACGATTTCGTTCACGCCCAAATGATAGCGCGCCCCTCCAGCCGACACCAGCGGCCAAAGGGGCGCGAATTTCAGAGAAGTTGGAAGCCTAGCGCGGATACAGCGTGTAGAGCTCGGCGTCGCCGACGAGCACGGTCAGATTGCTGTCGAACGTATTGCTCGGAATGAAGCGCAGGCTGTTGATCTTGACCCACTGGCCGTCGGGTACGCCGGTGTAGGCGTTGATCGTGCGCAGCATGCCGGCCTTGGTGACGACCATGCGGTCGCCGACGCGGACGACGACGCGATCGACGGGCAGATCCTTCCAGAGCGCCTTGGATCCGTCGTCCGTGATCCGGACGACCGTGTTGCCGATGCGGACTTCCGCGCCGTGTTCGAGCGTGGTGCGGCTGCCAACCTCGGCGCCGCCCACCCGCATTTTCGCCTCGTCGTTGGAAACGACGCTGAGCACCTCGCCGTCCACGCGGAAGGTGATATGCAGCTTTTGCACCTTGGGATCGGAGAGGGTCAAGTCCGACTCGCTGGCGCTGCCCACCGAAGTGGCCGGGCCGTTGCGAAGCTGAACCGTGGCGCCCTCGTCGGGGCCGGCGATGACCGTGGCGGTGTAAACCACGTTGTCACGGTCGTAGGCGATCAGCCCCTTCGTCGTGGGAACCACGACGACGTTGCCGAAGACCAGCGGCCCACCGGTCGGCGTGCGGCCGGTCGAGTTGGTCCAGCGACGGCGACCGGTGATCCGATCGATGCAGTAGACCGTGCCCTGCAGGTCCGCGATGAAGTAGCCGCCGACGCGCGAGGATGTGTCGGCGGTCAGGAACGGCTGATGGTTCGAAGCGACGCGACCGGAGAGGCGAACCTCCCAGCGCGGGTCCTGGGGACCGAACGCGTAGTTGCGCGCATCGAGACAGGTGGCGATACCGGTGTTGGTGACGAAGTAGAGCTTCGGGTCCCCGGCCGATCCGCCGACCAGCGGCGAGGTGAGGATGTCGCCCTGCGGACGCCAACCCCAACCGCGTGCGCCCGTTGCCAGGCTGAACGATTCGAGCTTCTTGTTGTTGACCGAACTCCCGAGGGAGGGCACCCACACCGTGTCGTGCTGGCCCGCCGGGCCCGCGGTGGGCGTGTACGGAAGTCGCACGGGCTGGCGGCGAAGACCGCCGTCCGGCATGCGGAACGAGCGCTGCCCATCACGCAGATCGAGCGGCGTGAGGTAGTGCTTCGAGACGAAGAACGCAGTCTCGCTGCTCGCTCCCACCGGGTAGAGCGACCGCTCCGGCATCGCCGAGATCCAACGGGTGCTCAGGCTGGCCCGTTCGATTCCGAAAACACGCGGGCGTTTGCCCGACCCTTCGACGACGAACATCTCCGCGAGCATGTGCAACTCGCTCGCGATGAGGCGACCGTCTGCATAGGTTGCCTGATTGAGATCAAGCTTCGAGACGCCCCCGTCAATGCCGAGGTTGAGCAGCGCGTTCTCGGTGGGATCACTCGAGAGTTCCGCGGTGCGCATCGTCCCGCCGTCGGTCATTTTCGACGACGAGTCTTTGGTCTTCGACGACTTGCATGCCGCCAACATCACCGCAGCGACGAGAGCCGCTATCCATAGGCGCTTGGCCATTACCATTCCTCCAGCATTCCGGCGTGCCGATCGAGCCCAACGCCCTCCCTCGCACGCCGTATAGCCGACCCATAAGTTGGGGGTCAGGACGAGAGTCGGCGTAAGATACCGACGCCGGAAATGGGTGTCAACACCGGCATTTTCTATCCAGCGCCCCATCCTAGGAACCTGCTAGTAGACAGGTCGGAGTCCGAATCAGTTGTCCACCATCGCCGACCGAATCCAGTCCGTACAGGCGAAGATCGAGGCTGCGGCGGCTCGATCGGCCTTGGGGCCGCGCGCTGTGACGCTGATTGCGGTTACCAAACACCACCCGGCGGAGGCGGTGGAGGCGGTCGCCGCAGCCGGAATCCTCGATGTGGGCGAAAATCGCGTCCAAGAGGCGCTGGAAAAAGCGACGCGCGTGACCGCGCAGCTGCGCTGGCACCTGATTGGGCGCCTGCAGC
>CBDURV010000248.1:0-6462 GCA_965369495.1 uncultured bacterium | reverse complement strand
TCGAGCAGGTAGAGGGTGCGGCCGGTGCCGGGGCGGCCAAGTTCCTTGGCGATCTTGACGCGCTGCGCCTCGCCGCCCGAAAGCGTCGTCGCCGGTTGGCCGAGCGAGATGTACCCGAGACCGACATTGTTGAGCATGTCGATAATGCGGAAGAGGCGCGGGTGGTCCTTGAAGAACGTGCAACCCTCGGCGACCGTCATGTCCAGTACGTCGCTGATCGACTTGCCCCTGTAGAGGATCTCCAGCGTCTCGTCGTTGAAGCGCTTGGAATCGCACTCCTCGCAGATCACCTCTACGTCCGGCAGGAACTGCATTTCGATCGTCTTGACGCCCGCGCCGAGGCACTCCTCGCAGCGGCCGCCCTTGACGTTGAACGAGAAGC
Organism: uncultured bacterium; assembly: GCA_965369495.1. GTDB lineage: Bacteria > Planctomycetota > PLA2 > PLA2 > PLA2 > JBCDBY01. Next base: position 6,080 of record CBDURV010000248.1, on the reverse strand, counting down.
GTCCCCTCTTGTATCCGCGGGCGCGCGACTCGGGCACCTTGGCGAAGAGTTCGCGCACGTCGTCAAAGAGCTTGGTGTAGGTGGCGGGGTTCGAGCGCGGTGTGCGGCCGATCGCGGTCTGATCGATCTGGATGACCTTGTCGATCGCGTCGATGCCCTCGAGCGAGTCGTGGTCGCCCGGCACCTCTTCGCTGCCCTGCAACTCCGCCGCGATGGCGCGCCGCAGCACATCGTGCACGAGACTCGACTTGCCCGATCCCGAAACGCCGGTCACGCAGACGAAGACACCCAACGGAATGCGGACGTCGATGTTCTTGAGGTTGTTGTGACGCACGCCGCGCAGCCAGAGACTCTCGGTCGATTCGCGCCGGGTCGTCGGGATGGGAATCCGACGATCCCCGCGCAAGTAGGCGGCGGTCAGCGACTTCTCGTTGTTCCAGACCTCCGACGGGTAGCCGGCCGCCACGATCTCGCCGCCCTTGACGCCCGCGCCGGGCCCCACGTCGATGAGATAGTCCGACGCGCGCATCGTCTCGTCGTCGTGCTCGACCACCAGCACCGTGTTGCCCGCGTCACGCAGCGTCTTGAGCGCACCGATAAGGCGGGTGTTGTCGCGCGCGTGCAGGCCGATGGAAGGCTCATCGAGCACATACGTGACGCCCTTGAGGCCCGCACCCACCTGGGTCGCAAGCCGAATGCGCTGCGCTTCGCCGCCCGCCAGCGTCGCGGCGCTGCGGTCGAGCGTGAGGTACTCCAGCCCCACCTGCTGCAAGAAGCCGAGGCGCGAGCGAAGCTCCTTGAGGATCTCCTTGCCGATGAGCAGTTCATTGCCGACGAGATCGACGCCCTCGAAGAGCGCCACGGCGTCGCCGACACTCTTCTGCACGATCTCGTCGATGGCGAGTCCTTCGAACTTCACGGCAAGTGCGGCGGGCTTGAGGCGGCGACCATCGCACGTCGCACAGCGCATCGACGAGACGAACTTTTCCGCCATCTTCGCCTTGCGCACCGTCCACGCCTCTTCGATAGCCGGCAGGATTCCGGGAAAGCGTTTGCGGTCGTTGATGGAGACTTCGCCGTAGCTGCCGCTCCACTTGCGCTTGCGCTTGACGCTCTTGCCCCCGCCGCCGTGCAGGATCAGGTCGCGAGCTTTCTGGCTCAGCTTGTTCCACGGCTTGTCCACGTCCACAAGTTGGCCGAGTTCGTCCACCGTGATCGCGAGGTAGGTGACCTTGCCGGTCTTGGTCAGCACCGCCAGCGCCCCGCCGCGAATCGAGGCGTCGGGATTGACGACTACCTTGCGCGGGTCGATGGCGCGCCGTACGCCCAGGCCGCCGCAGTCATCGCACGCGCCGCGCGGCGAATTGAAGCTGAACAGCCGCGGTTCGAGTTCCGGCAGGTCGATGCTGCACTTCACGCAGTGCAAAAAGCGCGAAAAACTCGTCACCTCGTCGCCCACGAGCAGGTTCATGAACCCCTCGCCACGATCGAGTGAGCGCTCGACGCCTTCGGCCAGACGCGAACGCGCGCTCTCCTTGACGACCAGCCGGTCCATGACGATTTCGATCGTGTGGCGCTTGTAGCGCTCGAGGCGCATGTCCGCCTTGAGATCGATGATTTCGCCATCGATTCGCGCGCGCACGAAGCCGTCGCGCAGCAGCGAGTTGAGTTCCTTGCGGTACTCGCCCTTGCGGTCGCGCACCATCGGCGCCAACAGAATCGCGCGCGCACCGCCGAAGTCGCGCAACACGCGTTCGACGATCGCCTCGGGCGACTGCGCACGCACCGCACTGCCGCACTCCGGGCAACCGGGCACGCCCAACCGCGCGTAGAGCAGGCGCAGGTAGTCGTAGATCTCGGTAATCGTGCCGACGGTGCTGCGCGGATTGCGCGAAACCGTCTTCTGGTCGATCGAGACGGCGGGCGAAAGTCCCTCGACGTGATCGACCGCGGGCCGGTCGATGCCGCCCAGGAACTGGCGCGCGTAGCTGGAAAGCGACTCCAGGAAGCGGCGTTGACCCTCGCGATAGATGGTGTCGAACGCGAGCGACGACTTGCCCGAACCGGAAACACCGGTAATCGTCGTCAGCGCACCGCGCGGAATGCTGACATCCACGCCACGCAGGTTGTGCTCACGCGCACCGCGAACGACCAGCATTAGCCCGAATTGTCCACGAGACCCGCGGTTCTGACCGGTCCGCGACGCCGATCTCTTCGTCCCTCGTCGTCGGACTGGATTTCAAACACGACTTCCTCCTCGATCCTCGATCTCGCCGCCGCTGCCTCGCCCAGAACCAGATTCCGTGTGCGCGGGAGAACAACTGCCGTCGGCAACACTTCGGTAGGAGCCGGTTCGCTCCCGATGCGCGCGGGCCTCATACACAACTCGGGCTAGCCCAGTCCGCGGATGGGCGTGAGACCGCCGAGGATCTCATCGTGGATGTTGCCGTTGCTGGCCACGAGATTGCGCCCGAACAAGAGCGGATCGAGTTCTTCGCTGCCAGAGAAGTCCGTCACGCGACCGCCCGCTTCGCGCACGAGCAGAATCCCCGCCGCGACGTCCCACGCATTCAGGTGCAGTTCCCAAAAACCGTCCATGCGCCCCGATGCGATAAACGCGAGATCGACAGCCGCCGCTCCCATGCGCCGCACGCCGGCAGCGCGCATGCCGAGCGCTTCGAAGTTGTCGAAGTTGTGGTCGGCCAATTCGTTGCGTCGATAGGCGAAGCCGGTGGCGAGGATGGACTCATCGAGGGACGTGGCGGGACTCACCCGAATCGGCTCGCCGTTGCAGAAGGCACCCTCGCCGCGCGCGGCGCAGAAGGTGAGATCGAGCACGGGCGCGTGAATCACGCCCACCACCAACTCGCCATCCTCGACGATGCCGATCGAGACGCACCACATCGGAATGCCGTGCAGGAAATTCACCGTGCCGTCGAGCGGATCGACGATCCAGCGGCGGGCCGCGCCGGTGCTGCGGTCGCTGCCCTCCTCGCCGAGTATGTCGTCGGTCGAGGGAATGTTCTCGACGAGGTACGCTTCCGATTCGATATCGGCGGTGCTAACGAGATCGCGGCGGCCACCGCCCTTGCGCTGCGCGTCGGCGCGGTGCAATTGGCCGTGATAGCGCATCAGGATCTCGCCGGCGCCGCGTGCGAGTTTCTCGGCTTCGTCCCAGCGCTTCATCATCGCCTCGCCAGCGTCGTAACGATCAGGTCCTGGAGCCTGCGCGCCCGCGCGGTGCTCCTGCCGTTGCAGAGGATGGAGAAGACGTACCTCTGCCCCACTCCGCCACGACTCTGCCCCTCCACATAGCCGCTCAGGCTGGAGACTCCGGAGATGTAGCCGGTCTTGGCGCGAATGCGCTTGCCGAGCGAGCGATAGCGTTTGCGCAACGTGCCTTCGCCGCCCGACGCCAGCGAGTCCACGAAGAAGGGTTCGTCGCGCGCCTTCTGCAGGATGGTGTAGAGCGTGCGCGCACTGACGCGGTTCGTGCGCGCCATGCCCGAGCCGTCGGAGACGACGATGCCGGCGGTCGGCACGCCCAACTCGCGCAGCGTTTCCACGGCGGTCGTGGCAGCCGATTCGAACGATCCCTTCGGGGAGGAGCGCTTGAACAGGCACTCCGCATAGAGATTCTGGCTGCGCCCCAGCATCACTTCGAGCGTGCGTTGCAGCGTGGACTTGTAGACGAGCAGCACCTCCGGCTTCTCCACGCGGGCGCGTTTCACGGTTGCGCCGACCGGGACGCCTTCCGCCACCAACGCCGCGCGCAGGGCGTTGCCGAAGAAGAGCACCGGGTCCTTGACGGCCAGGTGTCCCGACTCGCCCGACGTTCCCGCGACCACGGTGCCCTGCACGCGCAGGCCGCCCCCATCGGTATGCAGGAAGCGCACGCCGTGGCGCCTGCCGCGCGGCACCGTCGTGCATGCAGCGTCGAGGGCGGGGCGGAAGATCGACGGCTCGATCAGGACCGATGCGGCCATGCCCACCGCCGCACCAGGTCGCACGGTGATGTCCCAGCAGGAGTCGTTGTAGACGATGGCCGCCACCGGCGCGCAGTACCACTTATCGAGTTGCGCGACGGGCCAGTCGGGGTGAACGAAGCGGTCGTCGAAGCGGGTCGCGTCCAGCAGGATGCCGCCGGGAACCGCCTTGAGACCTTCCGCCTTGAGGTCGGCGGCGAGTGCGCGCAGGACGCGGTTGGGGTCGCCATCGAAGAAGCGCCCGCTCATGTTGGGATCGCCGTCGCCGACCACCACCAACGTGCCGTTGGGACCACGCGCGAAGATCGTGCGAAACGAGAAGTCGCGACCGAGACGTCGCAGCGCCACGGCGCCGGTAATCAGCTTCTGGTTGCTGGCGGGAATGCGGGCTTCGGCGGCGCCCACGCTGAGCAGCACCGGACCGCCTGCGCGGCCCACGACGAGGCCGAGGCCGTTGCGATCGATGCCCGACGCGCGCAGCGCCTGCTGCAGGTCGGTTTCGATGCCGGCCGCGAGCAGCAGCAACGTGGAGAGAAGAGGTGCGAGCAATGACACGGTTCAGCGGGCGAAGACGGAAAGTTCCTCGTCGGCGATGGTGGCCGACGCGACGTTTTCGTTGCGGTGGGTGTAGCCCTTCGTGCGCGCAAGGAGGTCGACGTTGCGCGCGTAGACGACGATGTGCTCGTGATCGGGCAGGAACGAAACGACGATTTCCTCGGTCGCCTTGAGGTCGAACTTTTCCAGCTTGAACTCGGGCCCACCACGCGCCACCCAGCGCGCGGGATCGGAGCGATCGACGCGAATGGCGCGGATCTCGATCTTGTCGCGCCAGCGTTCGCCCAACGTCACCGAGATGGTCGCGGCACGCAACACGGTCGGAATGGCGAGCGCGAGATCGTCGGGACGCGGGGGTTCCACCACCGGTTCCGGCGCGGTAGCGCAAGCGGCCAGCAGCAGGAGCAGAGCTGTCGATAGGCCGCGCATCGCTACTCCTCGTCCCCGTTCCACCAATTCCGCGCGCGCTTGACGATCACGGTTCGAAATTCCTCCGTGATCTCCTTGACCTGCATCTCCGGCGGCAGGAAGTCCTCGGCGAAGTAGCGGCTCAGGAAGCCGTAGGCGACCCTCCAGACGTTCCACGGCATGTCATTGTCGAGCAGTACGACGGTCATCACGTGGTCGCCCAGCGGGTTCTTCTGTTGCGCGCGGCTGGGCTTGGATTTGATCGCAATGCTCTTTTCGAGTTCCTTGATGCCCTGCGCCAACTGTTCGGCGCCCTCCTCGCTGCGCGCCCACTCGATCCACTTGGTGCGCAGCAGTTTTTGCTCTTCCGCCGTGACCGGCCCGGCGCCTGCGCCGATCGGACTGCGCCGCTCGGTGATGCCGGAGAGCGCGACGTCGATGGCTCGACTGACCGCCAACGAGTCGTCGCTCAGCGTGTAGAGCAGCGTCGGCAGCGCCGCTTTCCCGCCCACTTCGGCCAGCGTACGTGTCGCTTCCACACGCACCTCCGCCGTCACCTTGCGCTCAAGTCCGGCGGGATAGACGAAGTGCACGATCACGCGCAGCAGCAACGGGTCTCTGTGACGACGCCGGAAGAACTGCAGGATCTCGATGGAGAGTTCCGGCGGCGAATCCTTGAGCGTCTTGATGCAGGTGACGTACGCCTTCTGGATGATGTCCTTGAAGGCGGGGTCGGCAAGGAACGCGCGCTCGCTCAGCAACGCCAACACCTCGCGCATTGCGTCAAGCCGCTTCGGAACCCACTCGTTGGTGTCGCCTACGATCCGGATCCAGTTCTCCAGATCCCACACAAAGCGGGCATACTTCCCGTAGGTGGCGAGATCGGTACGACGCTGCAGGAACTCCTTGCGCTCGATCGGCGTCAGACTCGATAGCTCCAGCACCCGATCCAGCACACGCTTGGCCCGTTCGTCATCGCCCTCATTGACACGCACCAGGAAGATGCGGCCAAGGCAGAGCTTGCGATCCTGCTCGCTCAACGGTCGCACCTCGGTCAGCGTCGCCTCAAGCTTGGCTGCCGCCTCTGCGTAGAGACCCAGTTCGAAGTAGATCTGCGATTGGAAGAGCCGC
>CBDURV010000247.1:0-6482 GCA_965369495.1 uncultured bacterium | reverse complement strand
GCATGATCTCGATCCCGATGATCCAGGAAGTGCTCAACAAGTGGCTCCCGCGCGGGCTCGACATGTTCGGGGACGAGCGCGGCGGCGGGCGCAACGTCGAGATGGGCTTCAAGCACACCAAGAACGGCGAGGCGATGCACCAGTACCACGCCGAGGTGCAGGGCATCGTGGACGACTTCAACACACGCATCGTGCGTTCGCGCCACACCGAACTGAGCCGCCCCGAAGCGCAGGAGATCGCCGAGAAGGTGATCGCCGGCGACCAGTACGAAGGAATCACCCGGGAAGACATGCTCACTATTCCCAGCGTGAAGTTCTTCCGTCGCCGCGGCCCGAACGCGTTCATGGCCTTTGACGCCGAAGGCAACGAACGCACATGGGGTCGCGACTACCAGGACTACATGATGCGCACGCTGCCCGACTCGTATGTCGTCGGCCGCGACTTCCTGCAATTCGCCGAGGCGATGGATCAGATCGCCGCGGGCGAAATCACGCAGGTCGATGCGGTGCGCACCATGCCCGCCCTCAGCCGTGTCGCCGGCACCTGCCCCTGCTCGAACGCAGTGCGCTGGGTCAATGGCAACGGCACGGCGGACGTGAACTAACGCAAGCTCTGCGCCGCGCATCCGGTTGACCCCAAGGGATCAACCGGGTGTTTTTTTGCTCCGACCCAAAGCCCACAGCTCAAGGCCCAAAGCCGCGAGCGCAGCGAGCCTGCTATCCGCTGATCTTGCATTCGAACCAGACTGCGAATGCGAGCGTGAGTGCGAAGACCGCCACGCTGACCAGCAAGTAGACCCACACCGGCATGCTCTTCGGAGGCGGCTTCATCGCTGCTCCTCGTAGCGGGCGCGGTTGTTGTGATAGAGCAACCACTGCGTCGTGCGGTAGAGGCCCAAACCGATTTCGCGCATCGCTTTGAGCTGTTCCGGATGCTGCGCGCCGATGTCGGCCGTCGCGTCGGCGGCGCCCATGTCGTGCAGGCGCGCGGCCCCCCCCCGTGTGTCGATGCTGGCGACGAAGCGCTCGCCGACCAGGCGCACGTACGAGTCGGTACCGCGCTTCATCTGAACGTAGGCGAAGCTCTCCCGCTCCCCGAAGCGCGGGTCGAGCAGGTTGCGGCCGATGGCGGTGTTGATGCACTCCGATCCAATGAGGCCCGCAACGGTCGCCGTCACGTCGCACTGGCCGGCGGGACGCGCGATGCGACGCGGTCCGTCGAGGACACCGGGGCCGTAGATCAAAAACGGCGTGTGGTGCGCGTCGAGGCCCAGTTGCTTCTCGCCCACCGGCATGTGGTCGGCGCGGCCCGGGGTGCCGTTATCCCCATAAAACATGAAGATCGTGTTCTCGAAGTAGGGCTCCTTGCGCGCCTCGTCGAGGAAGAACCCGATACTGTGATCGAGGAAGCGGAACGAGTTGAACTCGTCGATGTCGATGAATCCGTGCGCGCGCAGCTTCTCGGCATCCACGTCTCTCCACTCGAATCCGCGGTTGTCGTCGGGAATCGAGTACGGACGGTGGTTGCCGGAGCAGTGGATCAACGCCAAAAACGGCTTGTCGCGCTGCGCCCGGAAGATCCTGTTGGCGTCCTCGAACAGGTGCAGATCCGAGATGCCCCAGACGTCGGTGCGCGCGGCGGTAAAGTCCCCCTCCTCGCGAATCGTCAGGCCGCGAATGTTGTTCTTGAGCAGGCCGCGGATGTTGGCCCAGTTCGCGCTGCCGCCGAGGAAGTAGTACTTGTCGTAGCCTTCGATCGCGTCGAAGACCGTCTGCTGATCGATGATGCGCGGATTGCGCGTCGCGGTGCGTCGTGCCACGCCGTCCGGCACGCCGGTCACCGACGCGAAGACGGCGCGAGCGGTGCCGTGGCGCGGCGAATAGAAGCGCGTGAAAAGCTGCCCGTTCTTCGCGGCTTCGTCGAAACGCGGTGACGGGTCGAGCGGGTTGCCGAACGATCCGCAGTGGTGCGCGGCGAACGACTCGAGCAGCACGATTACTACATTTGGCCGCGTCCCCTTCTGCGTGGTCTTTTTCTGTGTGGTCGGGCGGACGCGCCGCACGTAGGTGAGCCCCTGGGGATCGAGGTTATCCACGCCGAGATACTTCGCCACGACCTCGTACGATTCGCGCGTCGCATCCTCGTCGAAACGGTCGCCGTCGTCGGTGCAGAGCGTGTCGATGAAGTAGAGCGCGGGATTGAGCGCGAGGTGGCTGCTGAAGTGGTTCGTGCCCACGAACGCGTCGCTCCAACGCAGCGGATAAAACGACGCCTTGCCGTAGAGGCCGGCGCAGCAGAGCAGCACGCCCGCGACCGTGCCCGCGAGCCGGAGTTTCCAGGTGCGCTGCGGCACGCCATGCGTGAACGCGCGGTCGAGCATCAGCCTGAAGCCGAAGAAGAGGCCGGCGGTCGCCGCCACGAGGCCGAGCGCCCACCAGATAACAGGATAGGTCTCCCAGACCATTCGCGCGGAAATCAGCGGGTTCGCCAAAAAGCGCAGCGACGCGGCATCGAGGCGCACGTTGAGATAGCCGTAGTGCCCGAGGTCGGCGACGTAGACGGAGAGCAGCGCGAACCCGACCAGCGCGGAATGGCTCGCCCAGAAATTGCGCGCCCCGGTCGAACGAGCGGGATCGATGACGCGCACACGCGACAGGCCGAAGAACGGCAGCGCCAGGAGCAGCGCGAGGCGAAGATCGAACTTGGCGCCGACGAAAAAGGCGTGCCCCACCCCTTCGCCCGCGAGCGCGCTGTCGCGAAACAGGAAGTAGAAGATCCCGCGCATCACGCTACCCAGCAGCACGTAGACGAGGACCGTCCCGATCACATAGCGAGTGCGCGGACCCATCTGCTAGTTTTCCGGCTTGGACGGATCTGCCGAAGGTCGTAGGCGAGGCTTGTAGTCGCGCAGGTACTTGCCCTTCGCCGCTCCCTTGCGGAAGTTGCCCAAGAACGGGAATGGACGCGTCGCCTTGCGCGCTTCTTCCGGGCTCCAACCCTCGATCTCGATGCGATAGATCGCGCCAAACAGCGGCGCGCGGCCCTCGCCGTGAAAGCAGTGCATCAGCAGCGGTCGATTGGCCGGATCGCGCGCGATCTCGAGAAACCGGGCGACCGCGTCGTCGTCCGGAACCTGCTCGCTCGGAATGCTCACGTAGCGGATGCCCGCCGCCTCGCACGCCTTGCGCTCCGCCTCGGTGGCCGCGCCCGCGAAGCGCAGATCGATCACCGTGCGAACGCCGTGCTTGTGCGCGAAATCGCCGATCTTCTCCGGCGGAATGCGGCTGGAGTGATATGCCGCCCCCTCCTCGACCACCACGAAGCGGTACTCGAAGTTGGCCCAGTAGACATACGCGGATATGCCCAGCACGACACACAAACCGATCTTCAGCCAGACCTTGGTCCAGCGACCCAATCCCTTACGGCCCTGCTGGATGCCTTGCGTGGCGGTTTCGGACATCCGCACAGACTAACTCGGCCCGGTCCCCGGATCGAATTGCGGAATATGCCGGGGGCCTGCACTCCGAGAAGTGCATCGCGCGCCCGTAACTCCCACCCCACCAGCCACTTGCGCACGCGGCCGGTCTCTCTCGGAAAGGCTGTCCCGGAAAGGCTGTCCCCCCGCAGGGATATACCAGACACTTGTCTGGTATGGTTCCAGGCAGGAGAAGAAGAGCAGGCAGATATGGGTCGCACACCGGCGGGGCAGACACGCGAACGCATCTACCGCTTCATGCGGGAGCAACTCCAGGGAGGGGTCGCGCCCACGGTGCGGGAGGTGCAGGAGCACTTCGGGTTCAGGGCGGTGCAGACCGCGCGCGAGCATCTCGAACGGCTTGTCGAGGATGGGCGTCTCGACAAGTCGGCGGGACAAGCGCGCGGTTACCGTTTGCCCGGCGCCACACCTCTGACGATGGTGCCCGTGCTCGGTCGTGTGCCGGCGGGGCCGGTCGATTTGGCGGTCGAGGATCTGAGCGGTTACGTGCCCGTCGAAGGACAGGTAGCCGGGCAAGAACTGTTCGCGCTGCGCATTCACGGCGAAAGCATGCGCGACCTCGGCATCCTGGATGGCGACCTGGCGATCGTGCGCAAGCAATCGACGGCGCGCAATGGCGATGTCGTCGTGGCTTTGGTGGGCGATGAGGCGACGGTGAAAACGTTCATGCGTCATAAGCGGCGGATCGTGCTGCAACCCGCCAACGACGCCTTTCGCCCGGTTGTGTTCGTTACAGGGGGCGTGCCCGATCCGAACGAGCTTCTTCTCCTAGGCGTTGTTATCGAAATCCGGAGAAGCCTGTGAGGAGTGAAGCATGCCCCATTTTTCTAGTGGAGTTGGGCCTGCAATTAAAAAGGGTCGGGACCTTTCGTTTTCCGCGCGTTCCGAGTGGTCGCCGTCGAGTCTGGCGGGACGACTGGTGGAACTGTCGGGGGCGGAAGACTCCGCCGCACTCACCTGCGCCTTCGGTCTCGTCCGCCAGGCACAACTGACCGGCGAACCGGTCGCGTGGATCGGCACCGACGGCGAAGGCTTCTATCCGCCCGACGTGGCGGCTGGCGGCGTGGACCTGGAGTCGCTCGCGGTCGTGCGTGTGCATGATCCGGTAACTCGGGGCAGAAATGGGCGGGACGGCAAGAACATCGCGCGTGCCGCCGACCAGTTGACGCGCTCCGGCGCATTCGGCCTGCTGGTACTCGACATCGGCAGCCGCCATCTGCCCATGCACGCCTTTCCGCGCCTGCTCGGCCTGGCGCAAAAGCACCGCACCGCGATCGTCTTCCTGACCGACAAACAGGAGCGCGAGTCGTCGCTCGGTTCGCTCATTACCCTGCGCGGGCATGTCTGCCGGAAAGGGCTGCGCCACCACGGCAAGGACGAGTTCGTCTGCACGCTCACCGCCGTCAAGGACAAGCGCCGGGCACCGGGGTGGAAACACGAGGAGATCTGTGGAGGACCCGATGGGCTTCACTAGGGAACGGCTTTGGGCTATGGGCTTAGGGCTTTGAGCAGGAGGTCTACCGTGCGCACATCCCAAAGCTCAAAGCCCAAAGCCCAAAGCCGAAGTCGTATGGCCTGCATTGACCTGAAGGCCTTCCCGCTGCAGTTGCTGCTGCGCCGCGAACGGGCGTGGCGCGAGAAACCGGCAGCGGTCGTCGCGGAGGACAAACCCAACGCGCAGATCCTCTGGCTCAACGAGCACGCGCGCACATTCGGCATTCTTCCCGGCATGCGCTACTCGGCCGGCTTGGCGCTCTGCGCCGATCTCTGCGCCGGAACGGTAGAGAGCGCCGAGATCGACCGCGCCGTGCGCGCGCTCACCCAGCGCCTGCGCAAGTTCAGCCCCGACATCGAACCGCACGAGAGCGAACGCGGCGTGTTCCTGATCGGCGCCACCGGACTCGAGCGGCTGGGAATTCACCGCAGTCCGCGCCTCTGGGCGGAAGGCATCGACAAGGCACTCACGAAACTCGGGCTCGCAGCGACGTTGGTCGTCGGCTTTTCGCGCTTTGCCACCTACGCGCTGGCACGCTCGCTGCGCGAACCGATGGTCTGGGTGCTACGCGACGCCGCGGAGGAGCACGAGACGCGTTTGCGCGTGGCACTCTCGCGCCTGCATCTCGCCCCCAAGGCGCGCGACGACCTGCACGCGCTCGGCATCGAGACGGTCGGCGACCTGCTGCGCCTGCCCGCCGACGGACTCAAGGAGCGCTTCGGCGACGAGGTCTACAGGCTCCATCGCGAAGCCAGGGGCGAGGACGCGCTGCCGATCCAGCGCGCCGAGGAGCAGATCCCGCTGCGCGAGTCGATGGTGCTCGACTACGCCGAACGCAAGGTGCAACCGCTGCTCTTCGGCATCAAGCGCCTGCTCGATCCGCTGCTCGAACGGCTGGCCGAAAACCGCCGTGCGCTCGCAGCGCTGGTTCTCGAACTTCAGGTAGAGCGGGGAGAGGGCCGCGTCGAAACGCTCAAGCCCGCCTCCCCCACCCTCGACGCACAGCAACTGCTCGACCTGCTCATGCTGCGCCTCGAATCGATCAAGCTCACGGCGGGTGTCGTCGAAATGGCGGTGCAGGTCGAAAGCGTTCCCGCCACGCGTGAGCAGCTCGAACTCTTCGCCCACCAGCCCAAGCGCGATCCCGACGCGATTCGCCGCGCCTTCGCCCGTCTGCGCGCGGAGTTCGGTGCGCACGCCGTCGTACACGCGTCGCTGCGCGAAGGACACCTGCCCGAGGCGTCGTACGAATGGAAACCGCTCAGCGAACTGCCCAGGCCGAAGCCGCGTCTTTGCCGCCGCACACTCGTCCGCCGCCTGCGCACGCACGCCTGGGCGCTGCCCCACCGTCCGCGTCACGAGGAGGACGGCTGGCAACTGCGCGGCCGCGACGACACGGCGGTCCACGACCTGCGCGGCCCCTACCTCGTGTCGGGCGGATGGTGGCGCGCCGAAAACGCCGAGACCGCGCGCGAGTACTACTTCGCCGG
>CBDURV010000246.1:0-6508 GCA_965369495.1 uncultured bacterium | reverse complement strand
GATGAGTGTGTTCCGCAAACCGGACGGCTCGTTCGAGGACCGTGCCAGCATGCGCGGCGACTTTCGCTACTTCCCCAGCGAGGGGGTGCACGCTGCGTTTGCGGCCGTGCGCGAAGCGGACTCGATTACCGTCGATCCGCACAAGCTCGGCTACGTGCCGTACGCGGCGGGCGCGTTCGTGGCGCGCAACCGCGAGGTGGTCAACTTCATCACCCAGAAGGCGGCCTACGTCTTCGACCTGGGCGACGCCGAGCAGGACACGCCCATGGACGAAAAGCTGCGCGGCCTGGGGCAGTACATTCTCGAAGGCTCCAAGTCGGGGGCGGCGGCGGCCTCGGTCTATGTCACGCACAAGGTGCTGCCGCTCGACACGGACGGCTTCGGGCGCCTGCTGCGCAAGACGGTGCATGCCTGCGAACTTTTCTGGGACAAGGCGCGCGAGGCGGGGGAGCGCTGGAAGGACAAGGTGCATCTCTGTGTGCCCTTCGAGCCGGATACGAACCTGGTCTGCCTCGCGATCAATCCGGTCGGCAACACCAGCCTTGCTGCCATGAACCGTTTTGGCCGCTCGCTCTTTTCGGAGATGAAGGTGGACGCCACGCGCCCGCTGCAGGTGAAGACGTTCATTGGCTCATACACGTCGCTCACCAAGGAGAGCGTGAGCGGCGAGCAGGCGCACCGCATCCTCGACGACCTCGGCATCGACAAGGCCACGTTTCAGACGCTCCCGGAAGATCCCGATCGCGATGCCAACCACATCTTCCTGCTGCGTCACACGCTCATGAATCCGTGGCTGCTTTCGGTCGTGGACGACAAGAACTACATCGAGATGTACTGGGATTATCTGGGCGAACTCATCGACCAGGCCGTCGGCGGAGTGCTGGGAAACTGACCCGCTGAATTCGGCGCGCTGGCACGTAAACGAGCAGCACGCCATCGACCGGAAAGAGCGTGGCGTACTCGAGCAGCTGTCTTCGCGTGGCGCGGTGCGCGATGGTTCCAGACCCCGCACCCCCTTTGATTTCTGCCAGGTAGAGCCTCCGTCGATGCCGCACGAGCAGGTCGCCACGCACGAGGAAACTCTCGATGCGGTCGTCTACTTGCACCTCGACGCGTGCGGTCGGCTGCCGTTCGACGATGCGGTAGCCGGCGCGTCGCAACAGCTTGACGGCACGACGCTCCGCACGGCGTCCGATGCGACGACTGCGCGCCATGCGGCGACGCACTTGCCAGCGTGCATAGGCAAGTCCGAAGAAGATGCCCGACGCGGCTACGAAGAGAAGTTCCGGATACGGTTCCGGCAAAAGTGCACTCCGGGTCCAATCGGAGCGCGCTACGGCTTGGTCCAGAAGCAATCGTAAGCGCGCCCTCCGACCTTTTTGTCGGTAGGCTCTCCCGGTGCAACGCGTGATCATTCGCAAACCGGGCGGCTATGACCGGCTGGAGTTGATCGAGGAGCCCGATCCGGTTGGCGCGATCGTCGTCAAGGCGATCGGTGTCAACTACGCCGACTGCGTTGTGCGCATGGGGCTCTATTCGTCGGCGAAGAAATACGTGGGCTGGCCGATCACGCCCGGGTTCGACCTGGCGGGCGTGACCGAGGATGGGCGACGCGTGGTGGCGGTGACGCGCTTCGGTGCGTATGCGAGCCACGTCGTCGTGCCGCCCGACCAGGTCTTCGAGATCCCGGACGAAATGAGTTTCGAGGAGGCGGCCGCGCTGCCGACGGCGTTTTTGACGGCGGCCTATGCGCTCTTCGAACTGGGCGCGCCGCGACCGGGCAAGCGTGCGCTGGTCCACTCGGCGGCGGGCGGCGTGGGAAGCGCGCTGGTGCAGTTGCTGCGCATCGCCGAGTGCGAAGTTGCGGGGGTCGTAGGGGGCGAGCACAAGGTGGCGAGCGTGCCGGCGGACCGCGTTTTCGTGCGGGAGTTCGAGGGCGAGTACGACCTCGTATTCGACGCCAACGGCTACAAGACGCTGCGCAAGAGCTATGCGGCGCTGGCACCGACCGGGCGCCTGATCATCTACGGTTTCCACTCGATGCTGCCGCGCACGGGCGGCAAGCCGAGTTGGCTGAAACTCGCCTACGGCTTTCTGCGCACGCCGCGCTTCAGTCCGCTCGACATGACCGGCGACAACAAGAGCGTGCTGGCCTTCAACCTGAGTTACCTGTTCGACCACACCGATCTGTTGCAGGAAATGATGGGGCGGTTGCTCGGCTGGTGGGGCGAGGGACGTATCAAGGCGCCTGCGATTCAGACCTTCCCGCTGGCGGAAGTCGCGGCCGCGCACGCGGCGTTGGAGTCGGGCAGCACGATCGGCAAGCTGGTGCTGATTCCATAGTGCCGAACTCCGTGCGTTGATTCGCGCCAGTCCCGCGAGATTTACCTATAAAAGCCTGTATGACTCGGTTTCTCGGACTGCTCCTACTTGTCGCGTGTGGAGCCGATGCGCCCAGTGGCCCCTCGGCCGCCGAGCGCATCGAGAACGAGCAGCCGATTCTTGCGCAGCACCGCAAGGCGCTCGAGGCGCGCGAGTTGTTGATGGCTTCGTTGCTGGAGGAGAAGCCCTCGGCCGATCCCGCCATGCGGCCTGCGACCTCGCCGCTCGATCCGGCGCCCAGCTATCCGAGTTATGGGCGAGGCGCGCGCAACGTCTTCTTTCTCTGGGCACTGGGGAACAGCAAGAACTGGCGCCCCTTCCCCGACGATCGCATCAAGCTGTTGCGCCTCTCGAAGCGCGCGCGATCGGAGACGCCGCCCGACAAGCCGTGGGACGGTGATCTGAAGCGCGACATCGAGCAGGTCCTGTCGCGCCATATCGCCCTCGCCATGCCCACCGAGCTCACCATGCCCAGGCTTCCCGGCAAATCGAGCGAGTTCATTAGTGGCAGTTGTCGTGCCGAATTGCGGATCCTGGATGGCGAGACAAGGAAGGTGCTGGCGACCGGCTTCTGCGAGGCAAGCTCCAGCGAGTCCTTCAAGGTGCAGGGAAGCAAGGAGTCGACGGGGCGCAACGCCGCCATGATGGTCACGATCGACTTTGCGCGTCAGCTCGGCGGCGCGATGTCGCGCACCTTCAAGGAGATGGTGGGCGGCAACTGGCAGCTCGGCGTGAATTAGCGCCGATAGACCAGCTCGCCCTTGCCGTAGACGGCGGCGATGTGGCTCGTGTATTCGAGCGGGTGGCCGTCGTAGAGCACGATGTCTGCGACCTTGCCCGGCGCAAGCGAGCCGTACTTGTCGTCGATGCCGAGGATCTTCGCGGCGTCGTATGTGAGCGCCCGCACGGCGCGATCCCAGCCGAGGCGATTGGCCGCAGCGACGCCGGCTTCGAACAGCACGACGCGCGTTTTCGGGACGTAGCCTTCGAAGCTGCTGGTAAACGCGATCGGAATGCCGGCGTCGGCGCAGATGCCCGCGTTCTCGAAGGTGGAGTTGAAGCGCTCGAGGCCGCCGGTGCGCTGCGTCGTCGGGGCCAGCAGCACAGGGACGCCCGCGCTCTTGATCGCCGCGGCGGAGAGGAACGCCTCGGTGCCTTGGCTGATCATCGCGCGCAAGTGGAACTCCTTGGCGATGCGCAGTGCCGTGGCGATGTCGTCCTCGCGGTGTGCGACGAAAATGGCGGGCAGTACGTTTCGCACGACGGGGATCAGCGCCTGTCGGTCGAGGTCGATCTTCTCGTCCTTGGCGGTGCGGCGCGCGGCTTCGGCGAGTGACTGCCGGATCTGCGCCGCGATGCCCATGCGCGTGGTGGGCATGCCGGCGCCACGTTTGACCGATTCGCCCAGGTTGAACACCATCGCGCTCGGGAACTTCACGGTGGCTTCCTCGAGCGTGCCGCGGTCGGTGCGGAAGATGCCCGCCTGCCCGGCGATCGGCGCGCTCGGGCCCGGAGTCGCTTGTATCAGCGTGACACCGTGACGCAGCAGGTAGCGCAGCAGCGGTTCACGCGGGTTGAAGCCGTCGATCACCCGCAGCGCCGCCTGGTCGGGGTCGTTTTTCTCCTGCAGGTCCTGATCCTGCGGCACGTTGAAGATGCCGCTCAGTCCGGCGCTGCCGTGCGTGTCGATCAGGCCGGGCGTGACGTAGGGGGCGTGATAGACCGGCATGCCGCCGGGCGGCGTGAGTTCGTTGAACTTGCCGACCGCCTTGATGATGCCGTTCTCGACGTAGACGCATCCGTCCGGGATGAGTGCGGTGCCGGTGTAGAGGAAGGCGGCGCGGATCACGAACGTCTTGGCGTCGCCGACTACGGGCTTCGGGCCATCGACCCGCAACTGTTTGGGAGGCGTGTAGCCCGCCTGCGGCATTCGGGCGCGTACGTGGTGGCCTCCGGTGGCGCGGCGCATGTCCGCGGTACGGGTCCGGTCGAAGACCTGCTCTCCCTCGATCCACGTCTCAAGCACCTGCGTTTGGGCGCGGAACGGGCCGCCCGAGAGGATCACGAAGTCGGCGTCCTTGCCCGCTTCGAGGGAACCGATGCGCTTGTCGAGATGCATCATGCGGGCGGGCACGATGGTCAACGCCTGCAGTGCGACGGTTTCGGGAAGACCGCCGCGAATGGCCAGCGCGCCCGTGCGCAGGAACAGGCGGCTCTCCGTCACCGGGTCGTCGGTGTTGAGCGCGATCTCGATGCCGGCCCGGTACGCCAGCGCCGCGTTCTCATAACGCAGGTTGACCGCCTCCGGCTTGCCGCCGGGTGCGTCGAGCAGCGTGAGCGAGCAGCGCACCTTCCGGTCGGCGATACTCCCGGGAACCATGTACGCCTCGGTCACGTGGTGCAGGACGATCTCGAAGTTGAACTCGTCGGCCAGGCGCAGCGCACTCACGATGTCGTCGGCGCGGTGCGTGTGGAAGTGAACGGTGCGCTTGCGCTCCAGGATTTCGACGAGCGGTTCGAGTGCGAGGTCGCGTTCCGTCTCGTTCGGCTTCCGCTTGAGCTTCATCTGGTAGTTGCGCGCTTTCTGGAACGCTTCGCGTTGCAGCGCCATGACTTTCTTGCGCGTGGCGGGCGCCTGGTTGCGGCGGCCGTAGCTGCGCTTCGGGTTCTCGCCGTTCGCCATTTTCATGCCGGACGGACCGCCCTCGAGATCGATCAGCATCTCCTCGACCGTGTTGCCGCGCAGTTTCACGTAGGCGGTCTGGCCGCCCATGACGTTGCCGCTGCCGGGCATGACGTTGGCCGTCGTAATGCCACCGGCGTGCGCGCGCTTGAAGCCCGGGTCCATCGGGAAGAGCGAATCCATGGCGCGCACGAGGGACTGCACGGGGCCGGTGCCCTCGCCGCCGTCGGAGTTGGCGGCGAGGTGCGGTAGCGAGTAGACGCCGAGATGGCTATGCGTATCGACGAGGCCGGGAATGATCACCTTGCCGGTCGCGTCGATGATGCGCGCGTTGGCCGGAATCGCGACATCGGCGCCGACGGCCACGATGCGTTTGCCGTCGATGACGAGCGTTCCGGTTTCGATTACGCCCTTGGTCGCAGTGAGGATGCGCGCGTTCTTGAACGCGATAGGTTCGGCGTGGGAGGTGGCCGCGAGGGCGAGAAGGAGGATGATTGCACGCACGCGGTAAGGGTACTCGATTGACGCTGCGCGGCGGGAGGACGGGCGTAGGATGGCCCTGCAATGACCGCGACACCGGCAGAGTGGGAACGCATCCTCGGCTCCCGTCTCGAGTACCGCGTCTCCGTGAAATTCGGACGCGCGCGGACGCAGCCGGTGCGTGCCGTCTTCGAGCGCGGCGAACTCGATCTGCGACTGCACGAGTTCTTCGCGACGGCGCCGACCACGATCGCCGACGACATGGCGGCGTGGCTGCGGTCGGGGCGCCGCGCGCGCGGTGCCTGCACGCGTCTCGATCAGTGGATCGACGAGCAGCTTGCGAGCCTGCCGCGCAGGGCTCCCAGGAATACGCCGCGTCGCGAGACGCAGCGCACCGATGGCGACGTGCACGATCTCGATGCCCTCGCGGCGTCGCTCTTCGCGGACGAGTTCCGCGGGGACTTCCTCGGGGACCTGGTCGATCGACCGCGGCCCGTGATCACCTGGGGTCGCCGCGGCAAGAGTCGCGCGCGCCGCTCGCTGCAACTCGGCTGCTACGTGCGCGAATCGCATCTCGTGCGCATGCACACCATTCTGGATCAGCCCGCCGTGCCGGAGTGGTTCGTGCGCTTCGTGCTGTTTCACGAGATCCTGCACGGTGCGATGCCGGTGGGGGTGCGACCGCACGGTCCCGAATTCCGCGCGCGGGAGCGGACCTATCACCGTTACGCGGATGCGATCGCGTGGCAGGCGCGCAACATCGATCGCCTCATCCGCTCGGCGCGCAGCGGCAAGCCAATGCGAGGTGACGCACGTCCGCGCCGCGGCGTACAAGGCCTCTTCTTCCGTCTCTGAAGCGAACCATTTTCGCCTCAGGGACGCGTAAGTCACTGGTGGATAACGGGTTATGGGCGGGGTTTGCGGAGCGGCTTCCGCAGTTTAGACCGGGTCGGCGGGGTCGAT
>CBDURV010000245.1:0-6512 GCA_965369495.1 uncultured bacterium | reverse complement strand
CGGTCGAGCGGGCGGCCATCGAGGCCGTGACCGGCATTGGCACTCCCGCGTTCCCCGCAGCGCAGCGCTATCTCAAGAACGCCGACACGTCCGCTCGCCGCCGTCGCGGCGTGGCAGCGTTGCGCGGCATCGGCGACAAGCGGGCCGTCGGCGTGCTCGTCGATGCGCTGGCGTGGGACAAGGATCCGCGGGTCGGTTTCGGCGTGTCCGCGGCGCTCGAAGAGTTGGGAGATCCGCTCGCCATCGACGCGCTCGTCGGCGCGGCGGATGACGAGCCGCGCCCGCTTGCGCGTCGGCGTGAGGCGGTCGAGGCGCTGGCCGTGTTCAAGGACCCGCGCTCCGTGGAACTGGTCAACAGTCTCGCGAAGGACGGCGCCTACGCGCGCGTCTGCGCCTATGCGCTGTTCCGCCTCAACGGTGACACCGAAGCGCTGGCACGCCTCGTGGCCATGGCGAAGTCGGGCGACAATCCGCCGGAACTGCTGCGCCTTGCGGCGAAGTGCGACGAGCCTGCCGCCAAGGCGATCTTCCTCGCCTTGCTGCGCGTCCGATACGACCCGGCCGTGCGCGAACGCACCCTGCGCATCGTCAAGGAGCGCTTCTGGAAGGACTCGCGCGCGCAGGTGACGGAGATCTTCCTGCGTGAGGCGGAGTCACCCGCGGTTTCCGCATTCGTCCTGCGCGAGTTGGGCGAGATCGGTGGCGCCGAGGCTGCCTCGCGGCTCATCAAGCTGCTCGAAGCCGGCAAGCTCAACGGCGAGTATTGGGCGGTCGCCTCGCGCGCGCTGGCGCGTACCGGCGACGAGCGCGCCGTGCGCCATTTCAGCCGCCTCCGCATTCTGGAGAAGAACCCCGGGAAGCGTAAACTCGCCGCTCAGCTCTACCAGGAGGCGGCCAAGCGGCACGCCGAGCTGAAGCGCGCGGGCAGGTAACGAACCTGCCGGCGCCCCCGAGTGCCCCATGGTTCGCGATCAATTCCAGTTCGACCCCGCCGACGTTGCGATCGAAGAGTGCGCTTCGCTGCCCGCCGCGATGGGGTGCGGGGATCGCGCGCTGCACGTGGAGATCGGTTTCGGAAAGGACGTGCGCATCCTGCGCATGGCGGAGCGCGACCACGATGCGTGCTTCCTCGGGGTCGAGATCTCGCGCAAGAAGGCGACCAAGTTCGGCCAGAAGGCGGCGCGCCTCGGCTTGCGTAACGTGCGCGCCTATTGGGGCGACGCGGCCAAGGTGCTGCACGAGATGCTGCCCGCCGGGTCGGTCGATTCGTTCACGGTGCTCTTCCCCGATCCGTGGCCCAAGCGCAAGCACCACAAGCACCGCTGGATCCAGGATCACACGGCGACGATGCTGCGCCAGGCGCTCAAACCGGATGGGCACATCGTGATCGGCACCGACCACGACGGCTACCGCGACCACATCCGCAAGGTGATGGGGGAGGCGGGTTTTTCCGAAACGCAGACGCTCGATCACATTCCCGAAGACGATAAAACGCTCTTCTCCGAACGCTTCGCACGATTAGGCGAGTCGGTCACCTACATGCGGTGGGAAGTGGCCTGAGGAATCGGCTTTGAGCTTTGCGCCGCGACCAGGAGCCAGCACGCCCACCGATTGCGGTGGGGCCTCGATCGACCCACCACAGTCCCCCGCGACAACCGAGCCCCCATCACGTTCGCATGCGGGTGGATGGACTGGTTGTCGCGCAAAGCCCCAAGCCCAAAGCTCAAAGCCGATACCGCCAACTGCTCATGCGCGAACCGCTTTGGGCTTTGGGCTTTGGGCTGTGAGCTTTGCGCCGCGACCAGGAATTCCGTTCGCGAGCCGATTGCGATGGGGCCTCGATCGACCCACCACAGTCCACCGTGACGCCCGAGCCCCCACAGCATGCGCACGCGGGCGGATGGACTGGTTGTCGCGCAAAGCCCCAAGCCCAAAGCTCAGGGCCGAGCTTTGGGCATTGATCGCTTGCTGCGAGAGTTAGGCGTTCTGATCGATCTTGTAGCGATCGAGCTTGCGATACATCGTCGCCCGGCCAATGCCGAGGGCACGCGCGGCGCGGGTCACGTTGTTGCGGGTGACCTTGAGCGCATGCATGATCGCGCGACGCTCCAGCTCGGAGAGGGGGACAATGACGTCCTCCTCGAACTGGATCGGCGGCAGCTTCGCCTCCTCCGCGGGCGCGTCCGGCGCACCGGAACGGATCGCGGGGGGAAGATTCTCGCCGCGGACGACGCGGTCGGAGCCCGTGGCGAGGATCGCGCCGAGCACGACCATCTCCAACTCCTTCACGTTGCCGGGCCAGTCGTGCTTCTTGAGCGCGATGAGGGCGCGCTCCTCGATGGCGTGGACGGGCGGCGTGCGCTCGTCGCGGTGCGCCTCGAGGAAGTACTGCGCCAGCGGGCCGATGTCCTCGCGACGCTTGCGGAGCGGCGGCAGCGCGATCGGGAAGACGTTGAGGCGGCAGAAGAGATCGCGGCGGAAACGACCCTCGTTGACCAGCTGTCGCAGATCGTCGTGGGTCGATGCGATCAGCCGTGCGCGGACGGGAACGATCTTGCGGCCGTTCTCGCGCTCGACGACGCCACGCTCCAGGACGCGCAGCAGGCGCTCCTGAAGCTGCAGCGGCAGCGACTCGATCGACTCGAGGTAGAGGGATCCGCCTCGAGCGAGCTCGAAACGTCCTTCCTCGCGGTCGCCAAAGAGGACAACCTCTATGACCTCCGCAGGCAGATCGGCACAGTCGACGTGCACAAAAGGTTCAGAACTACGCACGCCCTCCCGGTGGATCGTGCGGGCGATCGCTTCTCTCCCGGAGCCTCGTTCGCCAGTCACCATGACGGCGACGGCGGAGTCTCGGACGAGTTCGATCTGTTGCGCCACATCCCGCATCGCGGGGCTGTGAGCTACGAAGTCGGTTTCGGATCGCTGGACACCCATACTGAGCGCGATATCGGCAAACGAAGCTGCCAAGGTGAAACACCTACCGCGTTTTTTTGGGTCGGTCGGCGGCGCGCGGAACTCCAGCGTCGGGGGCAGAATTGTCACGGGGTGCAACGAAAGTGGGGAGTCGGGCGGGCCCGTGCAGGCGCACAAAGCATGAACGGGACGTCCCCGAACAGGACGCTTCGGCCTGTTTCGCACCTGCTTTATCCTGAGCCGCCATGGAATCGGTCGGTGAGGCGTTTGCCGCTGCGTGGCGGCTGCTCATCTCGTTCGATGCGGAGCTGCTCTCCGTTGTGGGGCTTTCGTTAAGGGTCAGCCTCTCCGCCGTCGCGCTCGCCTCGGTCGTCGCGTTGCCGCTCGGCGCCCTGCTGGCCCTCTACCGCTTTCCCGGACGGCGTGTGGTAGTCGTGCTGCTCGACGCGCTCATGGGCCTGCCGCCGGTCGTGGTGGGCCTCGTCGTCTACCTGGTCTTCTCGCGCAGCGGGCCGATGGGCGGACTTGGGTGGTTGTTCACCCCGCGCGTGATGATCCTCGCGCAGGCGCTGTTGGTCTGCCCCATCATCGCGGCGCTCACGCGCCAGGCGATCGAGCAGGAGTGGGAGGTACTGGGGGAGCAGCTGCGCTCGCTCGGCCTCTCTCCCGTGCGCGCGGTGCCGACGCTGCTGTGGGAGGGCCGCTACGCGCTGCTCACGACCCTGCTGGCCGGCTTCGGGCGGGCGATCGCCGAGGTCGGCGCCGTGCTCATCGTGGGCGGCAACATCGCGCACGTCACCCGTGTCATGACCACGACCATCGCGCTGGAGACGAGCAAGGGCGATCTGGCGCTCGCGCTCGGGCTGGGCATTGTGCTGATCCTGATCGCGGTCGCCGTCAATGCGCTCGCCCACGCGGTGCGGCACGCGGAGGAGCGCATCGCCCGAGTGGCCCCGCCGAGGACCCACCGCGCATGACCGCGTCGATCCTGCCCCTGCGGGTCCGTGGAGTCTCGTTCGCCGTGGGCGGCGAACCGTTGCTGCATGATCTCGATTTCGAGCTGCCCGCGGGCGGCGTGACGATCGTGTTGGGCCCCAACGGCGCGGGCAAGAGTCTCACCCTGCGTCTCTGCCACGGGTTGCTGGAGCCGAGCGCCGGCAGTATCAAATGGGGGGGCGCGGGGGCCGCGAACGCCGCGCGCCGCCAGGCGATGGTCTTTCAGCGCCCCGTGATGTTGCGGCGTTCCGCGTTGGCCAACGTCGCATTCGCGCTGGGCGCCCACGGCGTTCCGCGGCCCGAACGCACCGCGCGCGCCCGTGCCGCCCTCGAACGGGTCGAACTCGGCCGCGTGGCTCACCGCTCGGCGCGCGCGCTCTCCGGCGGCGAACAGCAGAGGCTGGCGCTGGCGCGGGCGTGGGCGCTCGAGCCCGAGGTGTTGTTCCTCGACGAGCCGACCGCCAGCCTCGACCCCGCCGCCGCGCACGCAGTCGAAGAGGTCATCCGCGCCATCGACGCCGCCGGCACGCGCATCATCATGACGACCCACGATCTGGGCCAAGCGCGGCGCCTAGCGGCCGATGTGATTTTCCTGCACGGCGGCCGTCTGCTGGAGCACGCCGCAGCGAGCGAGTTCTTCGACAACCCGCGCACCGACGAAGCGCGCGCCTTCCTCGAAGGCCGCCTATTCTGGTAGGCGATGATCCGGATCCTAACCTGCTTCTTCCTCGCGCTGTCGTGCGCGTGCGGCGGCGATGGGGACGAGCGTCCCTTCCTGACGCTCGCGTCCACGACTTCCACGCAGAACTCCGGGCTCTACGAATTTCTGCTGCCCAAGTTCACCGCCAGGACGGGGATCGACGTGCGTGTCGTCGCGGTCGGAACGGGGCGCGCCGTTCAGTTGGCGCGTGCGGGCGACGCCGACGTGCTGTTGGTGCACCACCGCGGTCTGGAGGAGCAGTTCGTCGCCGACGGCTTCGGATTGGCGCGCCTCGACGTGATGTACAACAAGTTCCACTTCGTCGGGCCCAAGAGCGATCCGCTCCACCTGCGCGACGCGAAGGATGTGCACGAGGTCATGCGCGCCCTCGCCGAGGGTAAGGCGGAGTTCATCTCGCGCGGCGACAAGAGCGGCACGCACCTGCGCGAAGTCGCCCTGTGGAAGAGCGCCGGCATCGATCCCGCGCCCGCGTCCGGTACCTGGTATCTCGAAGCGGGCGGCGGCATGGGCAAGACGCTCAACCTCGCAATCGGCAAAAACGCCTACTGCATGACCGACTCGAGTACGTGGCTGGCGTTCAAGAACCGGGGCGACCACGAAGTGCTCTTCGACCGCGATCCGCGCATCTACAACAACTACGCGGTCATCGTCGTCTCCAAGCAGCGCCACCCGCACACCAAACAGCTAATGGCGCAGCAGTTCGCCGACTGGCTTGTCAGCTCCGAAGGCCAAGCAGCGATCGCCGCCTACAAGATTGGCGGCCAGCAGGCGTTCGTTCCGAACGCATCCGACCGGAGTCGGTGACGAGTCTTGGGTTGTGAGTTATGGGTTTCGAAATCGGAACCCCACAACTCAAGACCCACAACCCACAACCGACGTCGCTGCGGCCGCTCGCTAGCGCCGAAGCAGGCCGTCGTCCTCTTCATCTTCGGGCTTTGTCGGCGCGGAGGGCGTGAACGAGGGGTCGATGAGGATGTGGCCGTCGAGGGTGGCGCCGCTTTCGATGATCAGGCTGCGGCAGGAGATGTCGCCGTCCACATCGGCTTTCTTGCCCACCTTGACGGTGCCGACGCAGGTGACGTTGCCCTTCATCTTGCCCTGCACGTTGAGTTCGTTCACGCGCAGTTCGGCCACCACATGCGCCTTCTTGAGGATCTCGACCTTGCCCGCCGTCTCCAGCTTCACGACGGCGTGGTAGGCCTTGATCTTGAGGTCCTCCAGGATCACGCGCCGGTTGCAGTGGCGGCAATTGGCGGACATCGCGCCGACCGGAACCTCGATCGGGCGATTGCAGTGGTGACAAAGAACCTCCCGCACGGGGAGAGGCTTCGGTTGGGCGACCATGGGCTTGGGCCCGGATCGCACAAGCGCGCGATCCGGGCACGAAGGCTAGCCTAGCGGCGCGGGGCGGCTTCCTTGCCGGCGACGCGGTTGGTCGGGGCAGCGCCCGTGGGCGCGGTGGTGCCGCTACCTGCGTTCGGCCCGACCTTGCAGTGGCCGTTGAAGGTCGCACCCTCGGTGACGATCAGCTTGGTCGCGATGATGTCGCCCTCGAGGCGCGCGCTCTGGCGCAACTCGATGCGGTCGCTGGCGATCAGGTTGCCCTTGACCGAACCCTCGACGACGATGGCGCCGGCGTTGACGTCGGCTTCCAGCTTGCCCGCCTGGCTGACGGCGATGTTGCCCTTGGTCGAAATCTTGCCCTCGATGCGGCCGTCCACGCGGACGCCCTTGTCGAAGCTCAGCTCGCCCTTGAAGACGGCATCGGCGCCGATAACGGTGGTGAAGTCCGAGCCTTTGCCCGTGTTCTTGTCGATCATGTTCTCTCCCTGTGCTTCGGCAGTCTGACAATCGCTTCGTGCCGTTGAGTGTGTGCGGG
>CBDURV010000244.1:0-6522 GCA_965369495.1 uncultured bacterium | reverse complement strand
TCGAAGGAGATCGTCTCGGCGCGGATGAAGCCGCGCTCGAAGTCGGTGTGGATTACCGCGGCCGCCTGGGGCGCCTTCGTACCCTTGGGCACGGTCCAGGCGCGCACCTCCTTGGGTCCGGCGGTCAGGTAGGTGATCAGGCCCAGCAGCCGGTAGCCCTTGCGGATGAGCTGGTTCAGGCCCGACTCCTTGAGGCCCAGATCGGCGAGGAACTCCGCGCGGTCTTCGGCGGGCATTTCCGCCAGTTCCTCTTCGATGCGACCCGAAATCACGACGACTTCGGCGCCCTCCTTGGCCGCGACCTCGCGCACGCGCTCGACCATCGGGCCGCCATCGGGGACATCGTCCTCGGCGACGTTGGCAACGTAGAGCACCGGCTTGGCGGTCAGCAGGTAGAGCTCCTTGAACGCCGACTTCAGAATCTCGGTCGCGGGCTCGTAGAGGCGCGCGACCTTGCCCTCGTCGAGCAGCGCGAGCAGCTCCTCGTACATGGGCAGCGCCGCCTTCGCGAGCTTATCGTTGCCACGCGCCAGCTTCTGGTCGCGGTGCTGCGCCTTCTGCACCGTATCGATGTCGCGCAGCGCAAGCTCGGCGGTGATCGTCTCGATGTCGGAGACGGGATCGATGCGGCCTTCCACGTGCACCACGTCGTCGTCCTCGAAGCAGCGCACGACATGGGCAATCGCGTCCACCTCGCGGATGTGGCTCAGGAACTTGTTCCCCAGCCCCTCCCCCTTCGACGCGCCGCGCACCAGGCCGGCGATGTCCACGAAGTTCATCGACGTGAACGTGACCTTTTTGGGGTTCTCCAGCTCTGCGAGCTTGTCCACGCGCTCGTCGGGCACGGGCACCACGCCGATGTTGGGCTCGATCGTGCAGAACGGGAAGTTCTCCGCCTGCGCGAGACCCGCCTGCGTGATGGCGTTGAAGATGGTGGACTTCCCGACGTTCGGGAGCCCGACGATTCCGCAGTTAAAACCCATGGTGATCCAAGCCCGTCATTGTCCGGCTACGATCTAGGAATGGAGTTCACGGGTGCTGTCCCCAATCTGCTGGTGAGCGACCTGCAGGCTTCCCTTCCCTGGTACGTCGAAACGCTCGGATTCGCGCTGCAAAAGGAGCTTCCCGGCCCGCCCGCGGGCGCCGTGCTGGCCCGTGGGCAGGCGCGCCTGCTGATTGAGCAGACCGAGGGCGACGTCGCAAAATTGCCCAAGAGCACCGTGGACCCGTTCGGTCTGGACGTGCTCTACCTGGTGGATGACGCCACCGCGCTCTATCGGGAATTGCGCGAAAAGGGCGTCGAGATGCTCCACGGCGACGCGGATTTGCCGGATGGCGCCCCTCAGTTCGGAATTCGCACCCCAGACGGCTACGTGATCGTCTTTTCGACCGGGTTGTAGACGCCCCCTGGACCCCCTATCTTTGGCGCGATGAAGGCCGCCGATCTGCCGCTCCACTACAACGCCGTCGACATTCTTGAGCGCAACCTGCCCGCGCGGGCTGACAAGACGGCGCTCTTGACCGCCGACCGCGAGGCGACCTTCGGGGAGCTGGCGGCCGAGGCGAACCGGACCGGCAACGCGCTGCGCGATCTCGGCGTCGGCTTCGGCGAGACGGTCGCCATTTTGTTGCCGGACTCGGTCGAGTGGGTCACGTCGTATTTCGGCACGATCAAGATCGGCGCGGTCGCGCTCAGCCTCAATACGATGCTCACGCCGGACGAGTTCCGGTTGATGCTCGATGACAGCCGCGCGACGGTGCTCATCTGCCACGACATGTTCCTCGACGCGGTCGAGGCGGTGCGCGGTGCGCTGCCGGAACTGAGGGCAGTCGTCGTGGTCGGCACGCCGCGCCGCGACACCGATCACGAGCACGGCGCCTGGCTCGCCGCCGCGTCGCCCGAACTGGCCGCCGCGCGCACGCACCGCGAGGACATCTGCTGCCTCAACTACTCGAGCGGCACGACCGGCGAACCCAAGGGCATCCCGCACGCGCACAAGGACCTGCCGCTCACGGCGCAGAACTGGGGCGTGAACATTCTCGGCATCACCGAGCACGACCGCACCTTCGGCGCCGCCAAGCTCTTCTTCACCTTCGGCACCGGCGGCAACCTGATTTTCCCGTTCTACGCCGGCGCGAGTGCGGTGCTGCTCGCGGGTTCGCCGCGCGTCCTCGCCAACGTGTTCGGCACTGTCGCCCGCTTCAAGCCGACGATTCTCTATAACGCCCCCACCGGCTACGCGATGGCGCTGGCGCAGGAAGATCTGGCCGACAAGTACGACATCTCCTCGCTGCGCATCTGCGTGAGCGCGGGCGAGTCGCTTCCCGCGCCGCTCTGGGAAAGCTGGAAGCAGCGCACCGGCCTCGACATCATCGACGGCATCGGCTCGACCGAGATCTACCACATCTTTCTCACCAATCGCCCCGGCGACATCCGCCCCGGAAGCAGCGGCAAGCCGTTCGACGGCTACGACCTGCGCCTCGTGGATGACGACGGCGCCGATGTTTCCGCGGGCGAAACCGGCAACCTCTGGGTGCGTGGCGAATCCACCGCACTCGCCTACCTGCATCAGTTCGACAAGAGCCGCGAGACGTTCCGCGGCGAGTGGGTCGTCACCGGCGACAAGTACCGCATCGACGAGGACGGCTACTACTGGCACTGCGGCCGTTCGGACGACATGCTCAAGGTGGGCGGCATCTACGTCTCGCCGGTCGAGGTGGAATCGACGCTCATGCGCCACGACGCCGTGCTGGAGTGCGCGGTGGTCGGCATCGAGGATGCGGACGGCCTCGTCAAACCGCTGGCCTACGTCAAGTTGAATGAGGGGGTCGCAGGGGGCGCCGAAACCGCGCGTGACCTGATCAGCCACTGCGCCGACAACATGGCCAAATACAAGCGGCCGCGCCGCGTCGAGTTCGTGGATGAGCTTCCCAAGACCGCAACCGGTAAGATCCAGCGGTTCAAGTTGAGATGAGACATCGAACGTTCGCCATACTTCTCCTGCTCGCGCTTGCCGGCTGCAGCTCGCGCCGGTACCAGCTCCGACCCAGCGAGCGGGGTGAATGGTTCCAGGAGGCGCGCCACAGCGCACTCGACGGCCACGAGTTGAGCACCACAACGCGCGACATCCTGCGCCGCCGGGAGCTCTTGTCGCTCGCCGCCAGCGACGCGCACGCGACAATACTCGCCCTGGACAAGGAGATGCGCCAGACGCACGCGCGCGATCTCGCACTGGCCATCGCGGAGCTCAGCTTCCGCGAGTCGGGGCGCTGGACGACTCCCAATCGCGTGATCCTCGGCACGACGCTGCGCTACAGCTACGCGTTCCTCTTCGACCCCAAGCTCGAACCGGCGCCGGAAGCGTTCGATATTCGCTTTCGCTGGGCGTGCGACATGTACAACCGCACGCTGGCGCGGTTCGTGCGCATCAGTAGAAAGGACGGCGTACTGGAGGACGTGGAGTTCCATTGGGCCACCGGCTCCGCGATTCTCTCGGCCGGCGTGATTCAGCTGGAGGTTCCGTACAGCGAGCTCGTGACGATCGACGTCGCTTACGACTACGAAATCGAGGGGCTGCCGCCTCCGCAGCGATTCGAGGGACTGGGCGCCCCGTGCGTGCTGATCCACGACGCCTCGCACCAGCGCACGGCGCGGGCGGCCGAGCGCTACTTAAGCGACAAGATCGCCATCGCCGCGACGTTCATGGTGAAGTTCCCCGACGACGTTTCGATCCTCGACGAAGCGCAGTCGCGCGGCACCTACAACATCTACGACCCGACGGTCACGTCGGAGGTCGAGATCGCCGGCCACTCCGTCCCGCTGGAGATCGACTTCACGACGCCCGTCGTCTATTCGCTTTCCCAGGCCAAGAACCAGTCACCCGGCATCAGCGCCCTGTTCAACGTGGACCGCTGGGCCAAGAAGGGCGGCCTCTTCTCGCTGCAACCGACGCGGCGCGAACGCATCCCGATCATTCTCGTGCATGGGCTCGCCTCCGACCCGTTTACCTGGATGCCGCTCTACAACGACCTGATGGCGAACGCGACGATTCGCGAGCGGTTCCAGTTTCTCGTCTGGTTCTACCCCACCGGCCAGCCCGCTTCGTACTCCGCCTATCAGCTGCGCGATGCGCTTCAGGACGTGTATGACGACAGCCGGCAAGACGCCGACCACAGGCATCTGGACTGGACGGTGGTCCTGGGCCACAGCATGGGCGGCCTGCTCACGCACCTGCTGGTCATCGATCCGGGCGACACGCTTGAGACGGAGGCATTCAAGCGTCCCATTGCGGAGATGCAGATATCCGAAGAGGACAAGACGCTGCTCACTTCGGTCATGTTCTTCGAATCGCTGCCCTTCATTCGGCGCGTGATTTTCTACGCCACTCCGCACGGCGGTGCGCCCAACGCGAACAAGGGGATCTTCATGTGGCTCGCGAAATTCATCACGCTGCCGAAGCGCTTCATGGATCCGCAGCGCAAGCTGATCAGCTACGTGCGCCACGGCGACTCGCTCGACACGATTACCACCATCCAGTCGCTCAAGCCGGACGGGCCGCTCATGGAGACCTTCCGCAAGGTGCCCATAAACAAGCGCGTGATCTACCACTCGATCATCGGCGACAGCCATGCGGCAGGTAGCGTCGGCGGCGATGACGGGTTCGTGCCGTACGCGAGTTCGCACATCGAGGGCGCCGCATCCGAACTGATCCTGAAGTCCGGACACAGCGTGCAGCACCAGCCGCTTGCCGCGCGCGAAACGCTGCGCATTCTGCTCGAACACCTCAAGCAGTTCGACGCGGCGGCAGCGGATGCCGGTCGCTGATCAGCGACGCTACTTGCCGCGCGCCCGGATGAGTTTGAGCGCGGTGCGCGCCGCCAGCTTCTTGGTTCGATCGCCGGCTCCGGCAGCGATCGAGAGCGCGCGGATTACGTCGGCGTCGGTGGCGCTGGCGATCTCGCCGAGCGCGGCGGCAGCGGCCGGCGGCGCATCGTAGCCTGACTGGTCGAGCAGTTTGATCAGCGCGGGAATCGCAGCGCGCGCCTTGGCGCCGAAGCGCCCCAGCACGATGGCCGCATACTGCTTGCGCTCTTCCGCGGCGTCCGCCAGCGCGGTCGTAAGCGCGCGGACGGAGCGCTCCCCCACATTGACCAACGCATCCATGACCGCCTCCTGCACGTCCGCGTCGCCGTCGGCCAGCAGACGAATCAGATCGGGCAGGTAGCGCGCCCCCCGCGGGCCCAGTTCCGCGACCGACTTGGCGGCTTGCACGCGCTTTTCCCAATCGTCGCTCGCGAGACCCGCCGCAAGATCGCTCACGACGCGCGCCCCACTTCCCGGTAGACGCGTCCCGGGCGCGGCCGCGCGCACGACCAGCCCCTTGATCGTGCGTCGTCGCTGATCGGGGTGGCGCTTGCCGCGGTGGATGTCCACGTAGTAGCCCTCGTTCTCCGTGGCGAGCGCCTTGAGCAGCTTGCTGTCGTGGTTCTTGCCGATGCCGACGCAGTGCACGGCGACGCGCGCAACGCCGTTCCAGAGCCGGACCAGCTCGGTCAGCTGTTCGGTCTTGGCGAGTCGTCCGCGCGATGCGTGGCCGTCGGTCAGGAAGACGATCGTGTCGGGCATCTGCGCGAAGCGGGACGCGCCGCCGCTGCGTGCGAGGGGATCGCCGAAGCTCTCCGCCAGCGCGTCGTAGATGTTTGTCAGACGACCCATGCGGCGCGCCTTGATCCAGGCTATGGCACTGCGCTTCGCCCCCTTCGTCGCGCGCTGGAGTCGGGCCGTCATGCGCTTGCCGTAGTCGTCGTAGACGATCACGTTGAAGCGAGCGTCCTCGGGCAAGCCCGTAATCGCGCGAATCACCTCCGCCTTCGCGATGCCGAGTCGGTTGTCGGGCAGGCGGTGCTTGTTCATGATGCCCCGGGTCACCGCGTCGCGCGGGCGCAGGTCGTCGGCGCTCATCGACCCGGAGACGTCGATCGCGAAGACCAGCCGCTTCGACTCGATCGGGATGGAGAAGAACGACGCCACGGTGTGCGCGCCCGGCTTCTTCTCCACCACGACCCGCGCGTAGGTTCCGCTCTCGATCGCGTCGCGGTTCTTTTGCCACCATCCGGTCCAGCTCTGCGGCTCCTGTCGATAGCTCTGCCCCGTGAGCTGAAACAGGTAGTCGTCGATGGCGACGGCGATCTCGCCGGTCTCCTCGCGCGCCGCCTGCGCCAGATGCGGTACCGCCCGCTCCAGCGGCGCCCGCGCGATCAGTTCGTAGGAAGCGAGTCGAACCGCCCACGACGTATCGGCGTTCATCGCGCGCGCGCGATCGAGCACGCCCGGCTCGTCGATGAACGCGGGCAATGCGCGCAGCGCCGCGGTGCGCGCGCGCGCGTCGCGGTCATCGAGCAGCTCCAGCAGGAGCGCCGCGGTCGCGGGTTCGTCGCGATGCGCCAGCGCCTCGATGAAGGCGAGGCGCAGCACCGGGTGCAGTTCGCGCCGGGCACCCTTGTCGACGGCCTCGCGCGTGG
>CBDURV010000243.1:0-6523 GCA_965369495.1 uncultured bacterium | reverse complement strand
CTTCGGCCGGCTGCGCTTGCGCGTGGACTGCGCCGCGCCAACGAAGCGGTATTCGCTGATACAGCCGTCGTCGGCGCGGCTTGCCACACACAAGCTCGCTCGCCCTCGGGCCGACGATGGATTGATTCACAACCTCTCAGGCGCGGCTGCATGAGTCCGCGCCCGACTATTCTGCTCCTGATTGCCGGCTTGCTCGCGATCGCCGCGGCCGCGCGGTTCACGACCGCGGTGCACCCGGAAGAGCTGGTCGCGGCCGGGCCGTATGAGCGCTTCCGCGACGCGGCTCGGGACGTGCCCGCGATCGATGCGGTGCGTGTGCACGATCGCGATCCCGCGGTTGCGCGCAGACTGCAGCGCGCGCGCGGAAGTGGTGGGCTCGCGCAGGTGATCGATGTCGCCGCGGTGCAGGCGCAGTTGCGGCGGGGCCGCTTGGCTGCCGCGAGCGCCGCCGAGCTCGAACAGCTTGCGCGCCAACTCGCGGCCGGTGAGTTGCCCTCGGAGTTGCCGGAGGTTCCGGATATCGCTCCCTACTATCGCGACGGCCTTGGCGCCTATCCGTGCGAGGTGCTCCTGCGCCGTACGGAAGCGCTGGACGTTATTCGGGCGGCGGCGCCGGACGCGTCGCTGCGTGGCGAACCGGTATTGCGCGCCGCGGAAGAAGAGCGCCGCGCTCCCATTTCGCGCGCGCTTGTGTTGCTGCTTGTGGCGCTGACGCTGTGGCACGTGATCGCGACGCGGAACGGCAGGACGGGCACGACGGTGGAGCGGCGCCTGATCGCGCTGCTCGGTGCGCTGGCGGTGCTGGGCTGGTCCGGGCTCGGCGTGGACACGGCTTCGCTGTTCGCGTTGGCGCTCGTTGCGACCGCACCCTCCGGCGCGCCGTTGCTGGCGGGGGCCGCGCTCGTGTTCTTCCCGGTGCTTGCGCTCCAGAGGCTGGGCGTCGTGCTGCTTTGCGGGGGCATCGTGCGGCAGCGGTTGCGCACTCCCGGCGCGTACGCGGCGGCCGGTCCGGCGGGATGGGTGGGCGCGCTCGCCGTCGGCGCACTCGGGCTGATCGTGAGTTGGCGTGCGGAGGTCGAGCAGCCAGCCCAGAGCGATCCAGCGGCCCAGACCGATCCCGCGGTCTGGATTGCCCCCGACGCCGATCGCGTGGGCGCGGCCGAGTTGCTGCGCGCGCGCGGCTTCGACGACGTTGTCGGAGCGGAGAGTTTTCCCGCAGTGGAAGTCGGCGATCGCACGACTGCGCGCCAGCTCGACCGCGTGTATCGGATCGCGGAGCGGCGCCTCAGGACGGCACCCCCCGCGCAGGCCGCCGAGGAGCGCGCGATGCTGGAACAGGTTGAGGAGGCGGCCGCGCGCGACGGCGTGCTCGTGCCGAGATCGCTGCGTCGGCGGCGGGAGACCCGCGACGGCCGCGCGGTGCTGTGGGTCTTCGATCCGTCTGCCGGCGATTCGAACGGCCTCGTTTCGTCCGGGATCTATCGCGCCGAGACGCGTCGTCTGTTGCGGTCCCGCTCCTGGGTAGCGGCCGCGATCGTCTTCGCGCTGGCTGCGCTGCTGCGTGCCGCGCGCGGGCGGATATTGCTGGGCCAGGATCTCGTCGCAGCGGCGCTCGCGTTCGTACTGGGCGCCGTCTGGCTGGAATCCGCCGCGGCGGCAGGCTGGGCCTCGGAGGCGCCCGCGCTGCTTCCGGTGCTGGCAATCGCGGCCTTTTCGGCGACGTGGGGGCTGGTCTTTGCGCTGCTCGCGTTGGCCGCCGTGCTGCCGGCCGAATTCGCCGGTTACCTCGGAGCGTTCGTGCTTGCCGCAGGCCTGCGCTACCTGGTGCGCGGCGACAAGCGTCTCCCGCAGCCTAGTCGTTGATTTCGATTTCCGACTCGCCGTCGTCGTCCGCTTCCGGCCCGTCCGCCTCGTCTTCGTTATCCTCGTCGCGCCGCCTGTCCTTGGGACGCAGATCGGGCCCGCCGAGATCGATCAGGAGCCTGCGCGCTTCGTAGAGGTAGATGGCACGCGTGTTGGCGCGCACGGCGTTTTCGAGCAGCGACGCCGCCCGCTTCTGCTTGTCCTGGCTCTTGAGAGTGCGCGCCTGCTTGATCGCGTCGCGCAGGAGATCCGAGTGAACCACTCGCTGCGCGGCCGCGCCCTCGGGCAGGTCGGCCCAGCGGGTCGCGAGGATGCGCCATGCGTCCAGCGCCTTGTAGCGGTCCTTCGCGTAGAGCTTGCACGCGGCCTCGTACGCCTCGCGCACGGGAGTGTGGAACGCATCCACGCGCTTTCGGGCGAGTTCGGCATAGCGGTCGGGCAGGGCGCGATGTCCCGGCATGCCGAGAAAGGCGAGATAGCCGGCGAGCGCATTGGGGATCTGCTGCTCCTGCTGCAGGCGATGCGCCTCGATCCACTGTTTGAGTGCGACGTCGGCATTGCCGGTCCGCGGCCGGATCTTGATCGTGCCCACCTCGATCTCGCCGACCGGAACGCGACCCGGCTCGGGTGCCTGCCCAGGAACCGGCTCGGGTGCCTGCGTGGGGGCGGTTTCAGACTCCTGCGCCCCGGCGAGCGAGGAGAGGAGTAGCAGCAGGGCCAAGCGCGCTTTCATTCCGCATAGAGTATCGGCGTGGACTGGTACTCGCGCGCGGAAGATTACGACGTTTGGTTCTCCTGGGATCCGGCGAAGGAGCGCGAATTCGTGCTGGGCGCCAGCAAACGCTACGGAAACGCGCGACCGCGGCGCATTCTCGAGCCGATGTGTGGCCCGGGGCGACTGCTGCGTGCGATGCCCGGCCGGGCCGTCGGCCTCGACCTCAATGCCGCCATGTTGCGGATTTCCGCCCGCACCAACCCGGTGTTCCGCGCCGACGCGGGCCAGTTCGCGGTGCGCGCGGGCAGCTTCGACCTCGCCTACAACCTGATCGATTCGTTTCGACACCTTCGCACCGACGAGGCGGCGGCCGGACACCTGCGATGCGTCGCACACGCGCTCGCGCCCGGATCCGTGTACGTGCTGGGGCTCGAAGTGAACGGCGACATCCCGGGCGACGTGTTGCGCGACGAGTGGACGGGGGAGCGCGACGGCGCACGCGTGACCGGTTTTGTCGAGGGGTTGGGCGATGCGGATCCCGACAGCCGCCAAGAGACGATGCGCGTGGTCTACGCCCGGGAGGGCGGCCCGCAGCACGAGTTCTTCCACACCATGCGCACCTACACGCGCGCCCAGATCGAGGATCTGATCGATGACGAGGGATCGTTCGAGATCCTCGCCGTCACCGACCGCCACCTCGACCTGGACCAGCCCATCGAACTGTCCGAAATCGCCGGAAGCGCGGTGTTGGTATTGGGCTGCTAGCTCTCTCCTGACTTTCTGCTCGCTACCTATTCCGTTCGTGGATCACGCCGACGACGACACCCCAAACGGGACTGCCGCCATGCCGACCTCCAGCATGCCTGCACACGCGCCCCTGCAGGTCGACGACGAACTCGCCGCCCTCCGGCCCCGCACCCTCCGACCCGGCACCCTCCGGCCCGGAAACCGGCACGACCATGATCAGGTCGCCCTTCGCGAGGCCCGCCTTGTTGCGGCGCAAGCGGAAGACTCGGCAGCCATTCCCGCGCAGGACACCGTCCGCGGCCCGATCCCGTTCTCGCTTCCGGTGTTCCGCCGAGCTGGGCGAACCGCTGGCTAAGCCGCGGCCGGACCCAAACACCTCCCGTCCTTCGCATTGCATTCTCTCTTTTCGCTCGATGTTCCCGTCGCACCTCATGTGGCCCCCAACGTTCGTGCCCAACGCTTGTGTTTGGAACCGGTCCCCACCCGCGGAGGTTCAGCCCACCCCGTTCTGTTCTTCGCTCCAGGTTTGATGGGAGACGGACGGGTGGGGGACCTAGTTGCCTTACAGATGCCTAACGTAAGGCGAGGGGGGGACATCGCTCCGTCAGGGCGAGATGAAAATTCTCAGCGTGCAATCCGACCCATCTCCGGCGATCCTCAGCGGATGAAAAGCGCGTGCCCGGCGGGTTTCCATCTGCTTCTCCTCGCTCTGGTCCTCGCCGCGCCCGGGCGTGTTGTGGCCGATCCCGGGTCCGTTGAGACCTCGCGGCCCAATGCGCGCGTGCTGCCGCTCCCGAAAGGCGATGACGTCTTCCACTTCGTCATCTACGGCGATCGCACCGGCGCGGCCCCCGGCGGCATTGCGGTCCTGAAACAGGCGGTGCGGGAGACCAACCTGCTCGATCCCGACCTCGTGATGACCGTGGGCGATCTGGTGCAGGGGTACAACGCGACCGCCGAGTGGCTTCCGGAGATGCGCGAGTTCCGTTCGATCATGGATGGCCTGCGTATGCCCTGGTATCCGGTCGCGGGCAACCACGACATCTACTGGCGCGGTCCCGATCGGCCTGCCGGTCAACACGAACAGAACTACGAGAGACACTTCGGGCCGCTCTGGTACTGGTTCCGCCACAAGAATGCGGCCTTCATCGTGCTCTATTCCGACGAGGGCGATGCGAAGGGGCGCAAGGGTTGGCGCAAGCCCGAGCAGAACCGCATGAGCACGACGCAGATCGCCTGGCTCAAGTCGACGCTCGAAAAAACTCGCGATGCGGAGCACGTCTTCGTCTTCCTGCACCATCCGCGGTGGATTCAGGATCGCTATGTCGGCGCCAACTGGGACGCGGTGCATGCGGTGCTCAAGACGCCTGGAAATGTGCGCGCGGTGTTTGCGGGCCACATTCATCGTCAGCGCAGCGACGGCCCGCGCGACGGCATCGAATACCTCACGCTCGCCGTTGTCGGGGGGCGCCTTCCGTTCTCCGCGCCGGGCACGGGCTGGCTCAACCAGTTCAACGTGGTCACGGTACGCAAGGGGCGGGTGAGCTACGCATCGTTACCGGTGGGCGCCGTCTACGACCCCAAGGAGCTGACCGAGGAGCACCGCGAGGAGCTGGGCCTGTTGATGGCCATGCAACCGGAACATGGCGCGCCGATCGATGTGACACCCAAGCTGACGCCGGTGGGGGAGTATCGACTCGTCTTCTCGAATCCCACGAAGCGGCCGATTGAGGTGACACTCGACACGTCGGAATTCGATCGCGCGTGGTGGCTCACGCCCGCTCACGAGCACGCGACGATTGCGCCGGGCGAGAAGGGTGAGTTCAGGTTCCGCTACGCCCGCATCCCGCGCGGCGAAATGCGTCCGCCGGAGTTCACGGTCGATGTGGCGTATCTGGCGAAGACGCAGCGGGTCGAGTTGCCGACTCGGCATTTGCCCGCGCACATTCGCGTGCGCGGCCTCGACGCCGCGTGGTGGAGTGGCGCGCCCGACCAGGCGCTGCGGATCGAGGACGATCGCTCCGCGTTGCGCGTTCCCTCCGGTGCGCTGGTGCTTCCCGATGGTCCGTTCACCGTCGAGGCGCGCGTGAAGCTGACGGAAATCCCGAAGCGCGCCGGAGTGGTGTCGAAAGCGGAGCGTTCGGGGTTTGGCCTGTTTCTCTATGACGGCAAGCCCTCGTTCGAGGTGCATCTCGACGGGAAGTATGCGCGGGCGAAGGCGAAGCAACCCATCGCGCCGGGGCATTGGCACTCGCTCGCGGGTGTCTTCGACGGCAAGGAGGTGCGCATCTATCTGGACGGCGAACTGGTCGCCAAGCGCGCCGGTAGCGGCAAGCGCACGCGGAATTCGCTGCCGCTCTACGTGGGCGCCGACCCCAACCGCCGCGGTGCGGCCAGCTCAGGGTTGCCCGGCTGGATCGACGAGGTTCGCATTTCCAACGTGGCCCGTTACGAGGGCAAGTCCTACTCGCCGGCGCCCCGCTTCGTGCCGGACGAATCCACGCTGCTGCTCCTGCATCTCAACCGCGCGGTCGGCCCGCTCTATCCCGACCACTCGTCCCGCCGGGGCCACGCGGTTTCGTCCGGCAAGGTTGGCCTGCAGCCGGTCAAGTAGCCCGCTCGGGATATCCGATGCGCACATCGGATAGTGCAATGTAAAGGCACAAGTCGTTGCGTTGCAGCCCCTTACGCCGGCCCCAGCGCTCTCCTCTTTACCGCTCGGCTGCAAAGGTCTGGTTGAAGGCCGCGAGGCTCTGCGGCGTCGTGTCGATGCGCCAGTCGGGTTCGCTTTCGCGGCGTTTGTCGTAGTGGAACCAGACCAGCGCCTTGACCTGCGGGCGTGTCGTCAAGTAGGTGTGCGCCTCATTGATCCAGTGCGCGCGTTGTTCGTCTTTGCCGCGCGCGGCGCCCGTCTCGGCGATCATGATCGGCTTATCCGGGTAGCGCTTGGCGAAGTCGCTCAGCGCGCTTTCGAAGATGGTCTCGAAGCTCTCCCACTTGTGCCACTGGTCGTGGTTGTCGCCAAAGTTGTAGCCGTCGAGCGCGACCCAATTCACGACGTCGTCGCCGGGGTAGTAGAGGTGCATGTCGTTCTCTGCGGTGCGCGGAATGCTCACGATGTTGGGCGCCCAGACCCACTCGATGTTCTTGGCGCCCACCTCGTCCGTCATGATTCGGTGCGCGCGCCGCCACGCCTTG
>CBDURV010000242.1:0-6529 GCA_965369495.1 uncultured bacterium | reverse complement strand
CGGGTGGGGTTTGCCGTGCCGGGGATGTCACCATCGCCCGCGGTGGTCTCTTACACCACCGTTTCACCCTTACCGACCGGCAAGCCGATCGGCGGTTTAATTTCTGTGGCACTTTCCCTATCGTTGCCGACGGTGGCCGTTAGCCACCACCCTGCCCTGCGGCGCCCGGACTTTCCTCAGCCGGATAAATCCGACCGCGACCGTCTACCCGGCCCCCAATTGGTTTCCTGCTACGTTGTCAAAGTAGTGCGAATGCGGATTCTACACGGCCTGGTCGCCATCTTGAACTTGGCCCTGCCCTTGCATGCGGGTGGCGGCGCGACGACGCAGCGCTGGGTGCGCGATCCCAAGCTGCAGGCGCGCATCGACCGGGCAATCGAAGCGGGCATCGCCTACCTGCGCACCAAGCAGGTCTCCGACGGGCGCTGGACCTACTCCAATCAGCCGCTGGGCCGGGTCGCGGGCAGAGGGGCCGGCGGCGCCCTCGCGCGCGGAACGCCCCCCTCGCCCCCAGCGCCCCCCTCATCCCACAGGCGCCGCCGGGCGGTCGCGAATCCGCCGACCCTGGAAAAAGACGCGGGCCTCACCGCGTTGGCGCTCTACGCGCTCGCGACCGCCGGCGTGCCGCCCGAGGACAAGACCGTCCAGCGGGGTCTGCTCTGGGCCGCCGAGCACCCGACCGCCTACGACAAGAGCAGCGGCGTCGGCACCTACTCGATCTCGCTGCTCATTCTCGCCCTCACCCGCGTCGATCCGGTCGAGCACGGTTCTTCGATTCGCCTACTCGCCGACCGCCTCGCCAAGGCGCAAAGCAGCCGGGGAAAGTGGAGCTACCGGCTGCGCGCCCCACGGCCCACGTCGTTTCCGCGCGTGGGCGGTCGCGGCGTGCACGCGGGCGACAACTCCAACACCCAGTACGCGGTGCTCGCGCTCTGGGCCGCGCACTCGCTCGCCGGACACAACGCCGACCGCGGCGTCTGGGGCCGCGTCGGCAAGCACTTCAAGACCTCCCAGAACCGCGACGGAAGCTGGTCGTATCGCACGCCCGCATCGAGCATGGGCCGCCGCACGCAACCGCTGCCCGGCACCGCCACGATGACGGCGGCAGGTCTCGCGTCGTACGTCTACGCCGCCGCCGCCGTCAATCCCACGGACTCCTATCTGCAACGCACCCGCGCCTCCCCCATCTCCTCGCGCGGCCTGAGCGCGTTTCGCTACCTGCTCAGCAAGCGCCTCGATTGGAGCGACCTCCAGCTCGCCTGCTCGATCGAACGGGTCGCCACGGTCCACGCGCTGCGCGACCACTCCTGGTACGAAAAGGGAGCCCTCACGATCTGCGACGGGCAGGGCAAGCACGGCCACTGGATCGACAGCACGTCGCGCGGCGACTCGCGCCACGTCTATGCCACGTCGCTGGCGCTGCTCTTCCTGACGCGCGCGACGCTGCCGCCGCACCGCGGGGCGATCACCGCGCCCGCGCGACTCGACGTGTTGACCGCCAGCGAGCGCGCACCGCTGCTGCAGACGGCGAAGTCGCACCAGCGCGCATTCGAGATCTACATCAGCCTGCCTGCGGCAACCCGCATCGGTGACGCGCGGGTTCTGGGGGCGCGCGGCAAGGAGTTCATCCACCTGCTCGTGCGCGCGATCCGCAGCGAACCGCGCGAGAAGGCGCGCGCCGCCGCCCACGAACTGCTACAGGCGCTGCTCGGCAAACGCTTCCTGTACGACGCGGGCGCGAGCGAGGCGAATCGCAAGGTCATGG
The DNA here is from genome assembly GCA_965369495.1 of uncultured bacterium. Lineage (GTDB taxonomy): Bacteria > Planctomycetota > PLA2 > PLA2 > PLA2 > JBCDBY01. Next base: position 4,764 of record CBDURV010000242.1, on the reverse strand, counting down.
CGCAGCCGATCGGCGCGCTCTGGCAGCGCATGCGCCCCAAAGCCGTCTGGGACGCACGCGCCGGGCACTTCGTGGGCCCTACTTGAAACCGGGCTTGTAGTCGGTGCCGTAGAGCTTGTTGATTTCCGCGTAGAGCGGGCCGACGACGTCGGGCATCGGGAGCGCGCCCGACCTGGTGAAGTCGGAGATCGGAATCGACTTGGTGAAGTCGGGCGGGTTCTTCTTCTTCTGCGCGGGGCTCGGCCAGACCTCCTCGTCCACCACCGACATGCGCACCTTGATGTCCTTCTTCGTCACGTTCCAGACCATGTAGTCGGTGGCGAGCGATACTTCGCCGTCGTAGGTCTTGCGCACGCGGCGCAGTACCTCGGGAGCGGTATCGAAGTCGTTGTAGAAGTGGTAGCCGATGGCCAGGCGCGGCTTGCACATCGACATGACCTTACCGAACTGCTCGGGTGCGGTGTGACCCTGCGTGCCGACCGTGAGGGCCTCCAGCGGCGCGAAGCCCTGCTTGGTCACCAGCAGCGGCGGCGGCAGGAAGCACTCGTGAATCGCAACGTCCGCACCCTTGGTGTGCTCCACGAACCATTTGTTGGGAATCGTGTCGCTGCCGTAGACGAACTTCAGTCCGTTCCACTCGAGGATGAACGAAACCGCGCCATCGAGACCGTGCACCGCCGGCATGCTGCGGATGGTGACGCCGTTCTCGTTGTAGATAACCGCGTTCACGCCCTTGAAGTCGAACTCGTTGACTTCCAGCTTGCCGCCGCGGAAATCGATCACGCCGGAGCGGGTACCGATGTCCCACTTGTACATCTCCTGCATGAGTTCGAGACAGCGCTTGGTGCCGTACTCGGGCGTCGCGCCGCTCGGTCCCCAGACGCGCAGCGGCGTAAGCCGGTTCATGACCGTGCCGCCCAGCCAGAACGAGGGCAGGTCGCCGAAGTGGTCGACATGCAGATGGCCGATGAAGACCTTGTCGATTTCGTCGTATGGAATCTTCTGCGCCGCGATGCGCTCGTGGCTGCCTGAGCCGATGTCGAAGAGGAACTTGTCGCCGTTGCCCAGTTCGACGAGGAAGCACGCCGCCGCCTGCTTGGGGCGTACGCTCGGCATGCCCGTGCCGCAGGCGACGATGCGCATTTCGTCGGGCGCCAGCGTCTCCGTGCCCGGGTAGTAGACGTCGCGCATTTTCGCCGTTTTGGCGGGCGCGCCGTCCTGAGCGCCGGCATCGGTGAAGACACTCCAGCCGTTGGTTCCGGCCTGGTGTCCGATGAGATAGACCGCGGCGATCGCGAGCAGGCTAATGAGAGCGCGTTTCATGGGACGAGTGTCCCCAAGCGCGCCCCCGATTGCAACTACGCGAGCTTCTTGGCCGCCGCGAGGATGCCGTCGGAATCGATGCCCTGGTGGGTCATCTGCTCCCAGAGGCCGCCGCAGCCTTCGCGCCACGTACCGACCTTGCCGAACTTGGGTGCAAGCCCGCGCTCGAGCAACCACGTGCCCATCTTGCTGCCGAGTCCGGTGTCGCGGTTCTGGCTCTCGGCGACCAGCACGAAGGGCGCCTTGCCGATCCTGGCCAGCATCTCCTCGTCGATGACGTTAAGCGTCGGCTTGTTGATCAGGCCGACATTGAGGCCCTCCGCCTTGAGACGCTCGACGGCATCCAAGGCGCGGTAGAGCACCTCGCCGTAGCTGACGATCCAGCCGTCACTCCTAGCATCACTGACGTCGCGAATGAGTTCGTCCTTGCCCGGTTCGAACGTGTAGTTCTTGTCGCCGTAGTAGGACTCGCCATTGGCATCGAGAATGTCCGGCGTGCCGGAGCGCGTGGAGAACAGGAACCGCATGCCGGCGTCGCCCCAGACGCGCTCGATGACGGCGCGCATCTGGTGTTGGTCGGCGGGAAAGTAGAGGCGCGTGTTGTCGCCATCCTCGAGGCCGTTTGCCGCGAAGAAGTTGTTGATTCCGAAGTGGCAGGTGTTGTCCGCCATCCAGTCCACGCCGGCGTGAGAGAAATGCGCCAGGACGTTGGACTGGTTCAAGCGCGCCATGGTGATCTCGGAGACGAGCATCTCCAAAAACGCGCTGAAGGTGCCGAAGATGCCCTGTTGGCCCGGCTCCATGCCGAACCCGGCGGCCGCGGAGAAATTGCCGCGCTCCATGATGCCGCCGTGGATGTAGATCTCCGGATGGCGCTTGCCGATGTGGTGCAAGCCGCACGACCCCTCGAGATCGCTGTCGATGACGCGCACCGTGGCGGCGCGATCCTCCGGGGACATCTTGTCGAGGATGTCGCAGACGATCGTGCCGAAGAGGTCGCGGTTCTTGGCCTGCTTATCCCCGCTTCCCAGATAGGTCGAGGGGTCGCTCGGCTTGGTGACGCCGTTGATGTAGGCGATCGCCTCTTCGTGGCCGCGCTTGCCGAGATAGTCGAGCGCGACCGCGACGCTGACGACGTCGTGCCCCTTGGGGCTGCCTTCGAGACCGTCCACGCCGACCGCCATCTTGCGCTTGTTGATCACCGCGAACGGACCATCGGTCGTAAGTGCGGTGCGCATCGCCTGGTAGAGGCCGTCGATGTCCTCGCCGTCGCCGGTAAGGGTCGGCATGCCGTGGCCTTCGAGAGTCTTGGCGACATCGAAGCCGGCCAGATAGTCACTCGGATGACCCGCAATCGTCACGTCGTTGTCGTCGATGACGAGCTTGACGTTGAGCCCCTGCGCGACGGCGAAGCGCGCGGCCTCGGCGTCGTTGCCTTCCTGCTGCGCGCCGTCCGACCCGAACATGATGATCGACTTGCCGGGGTTGGCCATCGCGACGCCGTTGCAGTAGGGCCACATGTGGCCGAGGCGTCCCGACGAGAACTTGATGCCAGGCGTAAAACCGCGCTCCGGGTGACCGGGAAGATGGCTGTCCGCCTCGCGGTAGTGCAGCAGTCGTTCGATTTCCAGCTCGCCGTTGAGCGCCGCCATCAGGTACTGGATCGCGACGCGGTGGCCCGCTTCGTCGAAGTAGACGGGCAGTACATTCGTGCTTCCGCGCATGAATCCGTCGGCGATGAGCACCTCCGGCACGATGTCGTAGGGGCCGCCGGTGTGACCGCCGACCCCCTTCGCGCAGGCAACCGCGGTGTAGAAGATGATCGCGTCGCGGCAGAGCTGGATATTCGTCTCCAACTGCGCACGTTCGTCGGCGGTCAACTCGGCCCGCGCCGGATCGAGGGCGACCGGCTGGTAGGCGGAAAGGTCGATCGGGAACGGCATCGGGGTCTCTCCGTTGGCGAATCGGCCCCCCAGGCGTTCCTGAGAGGCTGCGGTGCTTCCGGACGGGCTCGGCTGAATCATCGTGGCGCGAGTCTATTCCCGACCGGGGTCAGTTAACGGCTACGGAACGTAAAGCCAAATAATCACGGAACGTAAAGTATGCGAACGCATGATCTGCACTGCACGATTGAGGCGCGCCCCATCACGTTTACCGCGTCGTTGGGGGTAATCGTGATGTAGCAGGCGGAGCAGTGCATGTCGTCGCCCATACGATTGGCGGCGCGATCGACGTTGCCCTCCACCAGAGCGAGAGCATCGGCGTGCTTGCGGCGCACGCGCTCGTACACGGCGAGCGGCTCCATGGAAATCGTGGAGACGAACTCCGCGCGGGCGGCAATCCGCTTCTCCACATCCGCCTTCACATCCGAGAGCGAGCCTTCCAGCTCGGCCTTCAGCTTTTCGTAGTCGGCGCGCCGCGTCTCGATCTCCCCGCCCAGCTCACCGCGCTCCTCGTCGGCGGTACCGGCACGCTCGAGCGACTTGAGGGCGACGTCCTGCAGGCTGTTGATGTCGGCCAAAACGCCGGCCATCTCGTCACGCAGGACCTCGTACTCCCGGTTGGAGAGCTTGGGCGCATTCATCTGCTGCTTAATGCTCTCGCGGCGGTCTTCCTTGGTCTTGACGTCGAGTTCGGCGCGATCCGCCTCGGCACGCGCGGTCATGGCGAGCGCGACACGCTCCTCCTGCTGCTGCTCGAGTTCCGCGATCGTGTCGGTGTGGCCCTTGAGCCTTTTCGGCACCTGATCGAGTTTGCGCTGAAGACGGTCGCGAATGCGGTCCATCTCCTGCAGCTTGATCAGCTGCTCGATCGCTTCGTCCATGCTGGCGTGTGTTTTCATGCGGTCTTGACCCAGTCTTGGGAACACTTCCGAGAAATACTGTCGTACGAAACAAGGGAGCCGCTTGCGGCTCCCTTGTTTGATTCAGGCTATCGCTCGCCCGCCCCTTCGAGGAAACCCTCGAGCTTTCGGGCGCGCACCGGATGTTGAAGCTTTCGAACCGCCTTCGCCTCGATCTGGCGAACGCGCTCGCGCGTGACCTTGAAGATCCGGCCCACCTCTTCGAGCGTGTAGGTGTAGCCGTCCCCGATGCCGTAGCGCAGCTTGATGATCTCGCGCTCACGGAAAGTGAGCGTCTGCAGGACACCTTCGATCTTGTCCTTGAGCATCTCGTGCGAGGCCGCCGTGACGGGCGACTCCGCCTGCTCGTCCTCGATGAAGTCGCCGAAGTAGGAGTCGTCGGACTCGCCGATCGGGCGATCGAGGGAGATCGGGTGTTTGCTGATCTTGAGGACGCGCTTCGCCTCCTCGACGCTGATGTCGGTCGCCGCCGCGATCTCCTCGATCGTCGGCTCGCGCCCCTTCTTCTGGATCAGGCGCTTGGTGACGTTGCGCAGCTTGCTCATCGTCTCGATCATGTGCACCGGGATGCGGATCGT
>CBDURV010000241.1:0-6539 GCA_965369495.1 uncultured bacterium | reverse complement strand
GGCTCTTACGAGCCGCCCCTTCTTTTTTGCCCGTTCCCGTAGTTCCCCTCGGTCACCTTGGAAATGTCCCGCGCCCTGATTCTGCTCCTCTCGATCCTGCTTGCATGCAGTTCGAAGAAGACGGTCGAAGATCCGACCGGCACCGTGCCGCAGGACCAGTTGGTGCTCAAGCGCAAGACGCGGGGCGGAACCAGCGCGGCCGCGAAGGCGCCTGCGGCGTGGTTCGACGAACAGCTCCGAATCATCGACAAGGAGATCGCGGCGGGGGAGTTCGAGGCGGCCATCCGACGTGCGTTCGCGCTGCGTGACAAGCGGCCGGGCGCGCTCCATCGCGCGCAGCTCGACCAGCTGATGCAGAAGGCGAACATGTCGGTGCTGGATCTTCCCACGCTGGAGGCCAGCTTCGAGGCGATCGACGAGCCGATCGAGTTCGGGGATCCGGTTCGCGTCCGCGTGCGCCTGCACAACCTGGGGCGCCGACCGATCATGATCCCGGCGCGTCTCGAAGGCACCAGCGACAGCGTCTTCGAGCTCGTGCTGGTGAGGCGCGAGTGGGATACCCGCGCACAAGTGGTCACCAGTACGCGCCGGTTCAGCCTTCCGCTCGAACGCGACTGGGAGATTCCGGCCGGCGGCACCTCCGAACAGATTCTCGATCTCGGCCCGTTCGGCAACGACAAGGGGCTCAACGGGTTCCGTGTCTTCGCCGTGCGCGGACGCTTGCGGCCGGCGCGGCTCGACATGGGTGACCTGCGCCGTTGGGATTCGATCCCGATCAGCGCCTGCTACCTGCGCTCGTTTCGGTCCAACTGGAACCACTTGGCCGACGATCCCCTCCGGCGTGTCATCCAGGCGGTGCAGAAGTCCGCGAGCACCCACCTGCTGACAGCGGTCGCGCTGCTCCCGGTGGCCGACAAGAGGGATGCCGTGGACTACCTCGTGGGCGAGTTGCGGGGCGACCGCGTTATCGACTGGGCCATTCTCGCCTCGCTCGAATACCTCACGCGCATCGAGCTGGGCCGCGACACCAACGCCTGGCGCGCCTGGTGGCCCCGCGTCCGGGATACCTATTTCGACGGCGAGACCGACATGCGCAAGGGCCCCGCCTTCGAAGTCGGCCGTTGACATACAATCCCGTCGCAATGTCCTGGCGCGCCGAATTCGGGCAACTCGCCCGCACCATCGAGACGGTCTTCCCCTCCGAAAAAGAGCTGGAGCAGTTGTTCGCGCTCGGGCGCCCGCTGCGCGTCAAGTTCGGCATCGACATTACATCGACCGACGTGACCATCGGAAACGCCATCCCGCTCAAGCTGCTGGGCCGTTTCATGGAGATGGGCCACGCCGCCGTGCTCATCCTCGGCGATTTCACGACGCGCATCGGCGATCCGTCCGGCAAGGACAAGACGCGCCCGGTTCTCAGCAGCGAGCAGATCGCGGCCAACGAGGAGACGTGGCTGACGCAGATCGAGCGCATCTTCGATGTCTCGAAGGCGGAGGTGCGGCACAACAGCGAGTGGATGGAGCCGATGGGTTCCGCCAGCCTGATCGAGTTGGCCGGGCAACTCACGGTGGCGCAGATGCTCGAACGCGAGTCGTTCGCCAAGCGCTACCGCGAGCACGCGCCGATCCAGCTGCACGAGTTCCTCTACTGCCTCGTTCAGGGCTACGACTCGGTCGCCGTCGAGGCGGACATCGAGTTGGGCGGCACCGACCAGACGTTCAACCTCAACATGGGGCGCACGCTCCAGAAGAACGCCGGCATGCGCACGCAGGTGTGCGTGATCAACCCCCTGCTCGAGGGGGTGGACGGTTCCAAGAAGATGTCAAAGAGCCTCGGCAACTCGATCGGCGTATCCACGCCGCCGCGCGACATGTTCGGGCTGGCCACGCGCGTGCCGGACGAGTTGGTCGCCAAGTACCTGCGGCTTGCGACGGACATGCCCGACGACGAAGCGGCCGCGCTCGTTGCCGGCGATCCTTGGGAAGCCAAGAAGCGCATGGCGGCGGCGGTCGTCGAGCGCTACTACGGTGCCGAGGCGGGCGTTGCCGAACGCGCCGAGTTCGAACGCGTCTTCAAGCAAAAGGAACTACCCGACGACATGCCGGAGTTCGCAGTGTCGGAGACGCGGATCGGCATCAGCGGCCTTGTGCGCGATGCCTTCGGGATGTCCGGCGGCGAAGCGCGACGGTTGGTGCTACAGGGTGCTGTGTCCCTCGATGGCGTGAAGGTCACCGACCCCAAGGCGAGCGTCGAGGTGACCGACGGCGCCGTGCTCAAGGCGGGCAAACGCAAGTTCGCAGTGCTACGAATCTAACCGGAGTGCTGCCGGGCGCACCTCGCTGGAAAATAGGGTCTGACTCACTCATGAAGAAGTCCTCATTGCGCCGGTCCGACCTCGTCGTTGCGACTGTCGTCGGCGTTGCGCTGGCGCTTGCGCAGGGTGTCATCCTGCTCCCGGAGTCGAGGGCGCCATCGTTCGCGACGGATGGCATCGTCATCGGCATTTCGGCGCCATGCGTCATGTTGAACTTCCTGTTGTGGCGTGATCGCCCGCGCGGTCTTGGCGCAGCCGCATTGCACACCCTGATGGGTGGCATGCTCGGGCTGATCGCGTTCTACTTGGCCGACTCCCTTCTCAAGATCGCGGCCTACAACGGTTGACTCGCACGCCGATCTGCTTCGGTCTTGCGGCACCGCTGCCGCATGCGACAGACGCGAGTGGTTGACCCAGAACGACTTATGCGACTCGACAGCGAACATGGTTCGTTGTTCCCCCATGAGTCCTTCATTCCAGACCACAATAATCGAAAGCGGAAACGGGCAACCGGAGAGGGGGGGCTTGCCGACGGACGGTTCTTGGTGGCCGGGCCGCGCCAAAGGCGGTCTCTTGTCTTCTTGTCGGCAGAGGGCCAACCTGAGTCCGGCGTAGCGGTTGTAGAGCCGGAGCCAGTCATGGAACTATCGGAGAAGTCGGATCTGGAGGAGCTCCTGTGCGGGCTGCAGCACCCGTGGAGCGACGTGGCACAAGATGCGCAGCATTGGCTCGTGCGCAAGTACGGCGCCGCGGCGATCCCTCACGCGTTGAGGTTGATGCCGCAGCTCAACGTCTTCTCCAAACGGTGCGCGGCGGAGCTGATCCAGCAGTGCCGTCGTGAGGACGTGCGGGCGATCCGCGACCCGACCGTCGGAGAGGCGCTGATCCCCTTCCTAGAGGATGACGACCCCGTGGTGCGGGAGTGGGTCGCGGACGCGCTCGGGTGGCTGGATGAGCGAGCAGCGGCCCCGGCGATTGAGCGAGCGCGTGAGCGGGCCGCCAAAGCAGGCGTCGAACTCGACTGGACGGAGGCCGTGGGCTATCGCAGAGCGCTCACCGAGCTTGGCGCGCGCAGACCGGTGGTTCCTCCGCTGGTCAAGGAGCGGATGCAGGTCGAACTCACCGGTTGGCAGTGCTGGTCCTGCATCGATCTCGCCGAGGTTGTTGAGGCGCTGACGGATGCCGAGCAGGTGGTCCTCTACTTCCAGGTCTGGACACCCGGTCGTTCGAGACCTGCGGGACGCGAGTACGTCGGGGTGCTTGATGCGCCGACCTATGACTTGGACCTGCATCGACCGTGGGCCGACCTCGTGAGAGAGTCGCGGCACAAGGCCGTTGCAGCAGCGCGAGCGATCAAGAATCCGAAGCGCCACGTCGCGACCATCGAATGGATCCAAGAGTCAGACCGGATGTGACGGGACTGGCCGGTAGTTACCGGGTTCCGGCCGTCAGTCCCGCGAAGACGAAAATGGTCCGCCGTTCCGATGGGAAAAAGGTGTCTGACGCCGTACTTCCGAGATGGCGGGGGACTACACTTCTTGAATGCGGAAGGTCAATCTGGCGGAGGCGTTCGGGCGGTTCTCGGACTTCTGGAATCCGCGCATCGCGGGCGAACTGAACGGGCAGCAGGTGAAGCTGGCAAAGCTGCACGGCGAGTTCGTTTGGCACCACCACGAACACGAGGACGAGCTGTTCCTGGTCGTGAAGGGTCACCTGCGCATGGAACTGCGCGATGGGCCGGTCGAGTTGTCCGAAGGCGAATTCCTCATCGTGCCGCGCGGTGTCGAGCACAAGCCGGTCGCCGATGAGCCGTGCGAGGTGTTGCTGTTCGAACCCGCCTCGACCCTCAACACGGGCAACGTGCGCGACGATCGAACGCGCGACGATCTCGACAGGATCTAATCAACCAGTCGCAGCCGGAAGGCGCGGCGCACGATCTCGACGGCGATCATCGCGGCGGTGACGAGCGCGATCAGGCTGAACGCGGTGTTGAGCAGCGCGGCAACGGTGTCGGCGTTGGGGCCGATGCTCTCCCGGGCGCCGGCAAGATCAACGAGCCGCTGGGATGCGACGATGCGCATCAGGCAGAAGACGCCGATCGACCGGACGACGATGTCCAGCACGAGCGCGCGGCGGCTCTCGCCACGGAATCCGTACCAGAGCTCCCTCGCGCAGGCGAGTCCGAGCCAGACGTTGAAGAGCACAAGATTGTCCGTGAAGCCTTCGCCCAGAAGCGGTACCTGGATCGTGCCGCTGCTGCTCTCCATGTAAAGCGCCAGCAGGTTGTCGCGCAGGAAGTTGGCGACCACGAGCACGAGCAGCATGAACGCGGCCGACTCGAAGTGGCCGCGCGGGTTCTTGGTGAGCTGTGCGCTGCCGCGTGCGGCCGGCCAGAGACCGCCCAGCCGATCGAGGCAGTAGAAGCAGACGAGCATCAGACCGGCATCGAACAGCAACACTTCGATCGCACGCGCGAAGAAGCCGAGCACGCTCTGCTGCTCGATCGGCCGGAAGTGCAACGGCGGCAGCGCGAACTCGCGGCCCGCCATCGTGGCGGCGATGATCAGCACGAAGTGGACGGCGAACAGCGCCCAGGTGAACATGAAGAAGCTGCGCGACAGTTCGGGACGAATGATGGGGGCCTGGGGCATGCAGGCGTGGCCCATCTCGGTCGCGCTTCCGAGCGAGTCGAGCACGCTCTCGACCGCGGCGTCTTCCTCGACACCGGCGTTCGTCTGCTCATCGAGCCTTTCGTAGATCGTCGATTCGAGTTCGAGCAGCGCTTCCTTGCGCTCCGTTGCGTCGCCGCCCATCGCGGCGCCCGCTTCGTCGATCCACTTATGGATGGCGTCGTTGGTTGCAGGGCTCATTGGCTCGTCTCCGCCACGCCGGCCTTCAGGATCTGGTTGATGGAATCGTTGATCTGGCGCCAGGTCTCTTCAAGGATCGGCAGCGCGGCTTCGCCCTCGGGAGCGAGCAGGTAGTACTTGCGCGGCCGAGCGCCGCCCGTGTCCCACTGCGATGTCAGCAGGCCTTGGTTCTCGAGGCGCCGCAGCAGCGGGTAGAGCGTGCCCTCTTCCGTTTCGATGCCCGCTTCGGCCAGCACCTTGACCAGCTGGTATCCATGCATGCGCTCGCGCAGCAGGGACAAGGCGGCAATTTGTACAATGCCGCGACGCAGTTCCGCGCCGATCTTCTCCAGTGTGGTGGCTGACATCAGACGATCGTCCACGACTGCTTCGACCGGATCACCGTCTCGACTTAACTTCGCGGGATACACTGGTTTTTCCATGCGCGCCGGCGTTCTGCTCATTTCCCTCCTGGGTGCCGCCGTCGCGTCGGCCGACGGGCCGCAAGTGCCGCGCTCCCAAAGGGTTAGGACTGGACTCGAAGCCCCTGACCGGGCCGCCCGCGAGGCAGCCCAGAAACTGGCACGCGAATGGGCGCGAACCGACCCCGCGGGCGTCGATGATCTCTTTGCCGACCTCGACCTGCGCGCCCGGGCCGCACTATTGCGTGCACTCGCAGGCGCCGGGACGAGCCACGCCGCGCGCTTGGCGTTGGCCCACGGGGGCGAACCCGACGAGGCGATCTTTCGCGCGTTGATCGTCGGACTCGGTGAAGGCGGCCAGCGCGCGATATTCGCGCCGCTCCCGGATGGCGTGCGTCTGGGGACGGAACGGCTGCGCGCGCTCGCCGATCTGCGGATGCGCTGGAAGGTCGAGTCGCGCTTCGCCGCGCTCAAGTCGCGCTCCGGTCGCACGGGGCACTACACCGGTCAGTACAAACAGATCGCCCAGCTCGGGCCGGGCGCCATCGACGTCATGTGGCACATCGTGCGCAACCGCTCCTGGCCGCAGCCGGGTGAAGCAAGCGGCGATTCGTATCGACCGCTCAACCCGGCGCTGCTCGATTTCGAAGAGGATGAGCGTCGCGAACTCGCCGCGTATTCCTTCGGGGAGTTGATTGGCAAGAACGACCGCGACTGGAAGAAGCGCGTCGAGAACCTGTTTCGCGAATACTGGCGCCTCGACGAGGAGATCAAAGCGGTCGAGAAGCTGGAGCTGGCTCCGGCGCTCGCGTACAGCCTGCATGACCTCGGCCGTCCGTTCGCGGCGCAAGCCTACATCTCGTCACTCACGCTGAAGGCGCGTCGGATGGACTTCGACGGCCTCCAGGCGATGTGGGATCTCGGTTACGCCTACATGCGCATCGGCGATTTCG
>CBDURV010000240.1:0-6548 GCA_965369495.1 uncultured bacterium | reverse complement strand
CGTCCCAGAGGTAGCGCAACTCGATCGCGACGGCCGTTCCGATGCGCGCCGCCGCGATGCCGGCGAGCAGCCAGCCATGTCCGGCGGCGGGGCCGGTCGCGATGGCGAGCAGCAGCAGCAGCGGAGCGAACACGAACGGCAGCGCCGCGGCGTAGAGCGGCGGATGGGCCACGCGTGCCGTGCGCGCCCAGCGAGTCATCCAGCCGGCGGTCGAGGCCCAACCGCCATCCGGCGCAACCACGCGTGCGGCGCGGCGCGCCAGGACAACGCGACTTCCGGCATTCCGCAGCGCGCGGCCGAGCGCGATGTCATCGGCGATGCGGTCGCCTACCGCGGCCCATCCGCCGATCGCGTCGAGCGCCTCGCGTCGCACGCCCACGGTCGAGCCGGTCATCAGCCTGCCGCGGCAAACGAGCAAGCTGAGCAGGCCGTCGGTATTGACGGCGAACGCGGCCAGGCGCGCGGGCAGGTCTTGCGCGCCGAAGAGCAGCGGCGCGAACGATACCGCGTCGGCGTCGGCCAGGGCGTTCGCGATGTCGCGCAGGTAGAGCGGGTCGGGCCGCACGTCCGAGTCGGCGGCAGCGAGGATGGAAAAGCGTGCGGCGCGTTCGCCTTCGATGAGGACCGCCGCCTTGGGATTGGTCGCCTGCGCGTCGCGGCCCAGCAGCACGCGTACCGACACGTCGGGGACCCGCGCGCGCGCGATCTCGACCGCGGCCAGCGCCGGATCATCTTCGCGTTCGTGCAGAAAGAGCACCTCGAATTCGGGGTAGTTCTGGCGCAGCGTTGCCTCGAGATTCGCCTCCAGGTCGCGATCCGCTCCGTACAGCGGCTTGAGCAGGGTGATCGGCGGCGTGGCCCCGGCGGGCATGGATCGCACCGTGCCGCGGCGCAGCCAACGGGCAAGAATGGGCAGCGCCACGACGTAGCGCAGGAGCGAAAGTGCTCCGGTAATCAGGGCAATTGTCCCAAGCGGCGTCATCGGCGTAATCGGCGACATCGGCGCCGCATTATCGGTATTCTGGGCGCGACGTGGGAAACCCGACGGAACTCAATGCGAGCCGCGAGCGCCAAGCCATGGTGCAGCGCCAGATCGAGAGCCGCGGTATTCGCGACGAATCGGTGCTCGCGGCGCTGCGCACGGTGCCGCGGCACGAGTTCGTCCCGGCGAATCGGCGTGACGAGGCGTACGAGGACCATGCCGTGCCGCTTTTGGACGGGCAGACGGTCAGCCAGCCCTACATCGTCGCCCTCATGACCGAATTGGCGCGCATTCCCGCGGGCGGCAGGGTCCTGGAGATCGGGACCGGATCGGGATACCAGGCCGCGGTGCTGGCGGAAATCGCCGCGATGGTCTATTCCATCGAGGTGCGGCCGGCGATCGCCGCCGCGGCGCGCGAAACCCTCGAACGGCTGCGCTACGACAACGTCGTACTCCGCTGCGCCGACGGCGGGGCCGGTTGGCCGGAACATGCCCCCTATGACGCCATCCTCGTCACGGCGGCGCCGGCGAACGCGATTCCCCGTGCTCTCATCGACCAGTTGGCGGATGGCGGTCGGCTGGTGGGCCCGGTCGGAGTCAGGGATGACCAACAACTCATCGTGCTCGAGCGCAAGGGCGACCGCATCGTGCGCAGCCGGGACGCCGCGGTCCGATTCGTCCCGCTCGTCGAACCGGGCCAAGCGCTTCGTGAGTAGTGGCTCGTGAAGATCGCGCTGCTGCGATGGGGGAGCCTGCTCATCAACGTTGTCGCGTTGGTCGGTGCGCCTTGGCTGCTGGGCGCGGGATGGTCGATCTCCGTGTTCTTCGCCGTGGCGGTCTTCGGCGCGGTCTATTGGGTCTCCGGGCGTGCGCCCGCGGGCGATCAGGCCGACCCGGTCACCGTCTCACTCGCACGCCGTCTGGCCGAACGCATGGCGCTGCCGCCGCCGCGCTTCGTGCGCCACCAGCCAGGTTGGACCGCGGGTGCGGTGCGGGTTGGTCGTGGTTATGGACTTGTCATCGGCGAGGAAGTCGAGGCGCGTCATCGGGAGGCGGTGCTGGCCCACGAACTCGCGCACGTTGCCGCCGGCGACCTCGGGTGGGAGCCGTTCACGGATGGAATCGCGCGCATACTCGCACCAACCGTGCGGAAACTGCCTCCGATAGCGCTCGGTGTGTTCCCGTTCTTTCTCCTCGGTGCGCCACTGGCGCGGGCGACGGAACTGCGGGCGGACGATATCGCCGCGGCCCATGTTCCGACGTATCCATCAGTCATTAAAGAGGTTGCGTCGATCATGGAGAGCCGTGAGACGCTTCTTTACCCCTCTTTGGAGGCCCGCGCACGCCGCTCGGCACGCCGTTCGTTACGTCTCTGATGGTGACGGCGGCGAAAGCCGCTCGAACTCGGGGTGGCCCGGGCGCGTTTAAAAGCGTGGCCGGACCTTCACCCGGCCCGCACACAACGACGATACATCTTGTAACGCAACACGGAGATTCACCATGCAGAGCATCAACCACTATTGCTCGGGACACCTATGCCGAAAGACGACGCGGCACGTCCGCGTTCGCATGGAGAGCCGAACCTACTTCTACTGCGTCCATTGCGGACGCCGCCTCGAGTCGCGCGTCGACTACGAGCGCAGCCTGCCGCGCACACAGCGCGACAGCGATTCGTAGCGCGACCACGCATACGATCGAAAAACAGGAGCGCCCCCCGAACTCGCGCGAGCGAGAACGGGGGGCGCTTTTTTTCGTGGGCGGGTCTGCTCCGAAGGGCCCCTACCGGATTTCGAACCAGAGCTTGCCGTCGTGCGTGCGGTCGCGGCGACCGATGGGCGCGGCCGCGAGGTTGCCGCGCTGCGTGGTGAAGAGGTCGGGCGACGGGCCGTTCTCGCCTCCGTAGCCGTCCGAGCAGAAGCGACGCACGCCCTGCGGATCGACGAAGAACGATCGTAGGCCGGTCACGCCCGCTGTGCGCGGCCAGGCAACGATGACGCCGATCGTTTCCGCCAGATCCCCGTCCACCTCCTGCAGGCGCACGCGCGATTCGTGATCGCCGATCGGCGAGCCGTCTTCGGCCGGGAGGTAGATGCGGAAGATGTAGCCGCTCTTCTCGTAGCCCAGCGCCGTGCGGCGGAAACCCGGGAGCATTCCGGTCGGTGTCGCTCCCTCGACTCGGCCGTGCGCGTCACCGATCAACTCGGAAAGGAACGCGTTCTCGCCCTCGCCATCCCCGTCGCCGTCGCGCAGCAAGCCCACGCGGAACTCCGACTGGGCGGACTGGATCGCGCGCAGCGTGGCCAGCGCGGCGGTCTCGTTCGTGGCAACGCGCGCCTTGGCGAGGCTGGGGATCGCGACGGAAGCCGCGACGACGAGGCCGGTCAGCCCGCCGACCTCGGTCAGGCCGCCGGTGGGGGAGCGCGTGACGCTCAACAGGCCATGCTCGTTGGCGATCGTGTACGAGAGAGAGGGGTTGAAGTCGCCCATCGGCAGCTTCGCCCAGTCATCGTCGCTGGCCACTTCGCTCGCGTTGGTCGCGGCCTGCGCCTGCGTGATCCCGCTCATGAACGCCTGCATGAGCATGCCGCTGCCGGCGCTCATGTCGTCGTAGCCGATCGCGACGGCGTTGTCCGGCACGCTCTCGATCTCCTTGCGGAAGTGCAGCGTCGCTTCGCGCTTGGGGCGCTGGAGCATGTGGCGCATCGCCTCGTGCGACAGCGCGACGATCAGGTGGTCGCCGACCGAAGCGATGTAGACCGCGAAATTGCTCGGCAATTGCGGGCCCTGGAAGCGGTAACCGATCACGTGGGTCGCTCCGATGCGATCCTCGAACTTGACGAACTCATCGCTCGAATCCGGGAGCCGCGCGAGCTGGGCGTTCACCTTGTCGCGATCGTGCGTCTCGATCAGGAGCGCCGAGCCCATGAGGTGGTTCCAGAACTGGTCGATTCCCGCGGACTGGCGCGAGTTCGTCTTGATCGTCACCAGCGCGCAGCGCGGGCCGAAGACCGGGAAGAGGTCCTTCTCGATGTCGAGTCCGTCCTTGCGCAGCGCCGCGAGGCCCTGTTCCAGCTCCTCCTTCTCCTTCGCGGGAAGCTTGGCGCGCAACTGCTCGAGTACGGCGGCTCCGTCCAGCGTGAACAGGCTGAACGACGTCGTGCTCGCCGGAACGCGGTCGAGAATGCCGAGGTCGATGGGGTGTCGCGCCAGCAGGCTGGTCAGGAAGTCCTTGCCCCCGGGAGAGTCGATGAAGGTGCTTGTGACGAGGTCCTGGCCGTCGATGCGCAGCGCGCTCGAAAGCGACAGGATGTGTTCCACGCCGAGCAGATCGAACACCATCCGCGCTTCGCTCGGGAGCATCTTGCCGAACCGCGCGAGTATGCTCGACACGTCGACGTGCACTCGCACCGCGTCGTGGCTATGCGAGATGCGCTGCATGGAACGACCGAACGACGCATCGTCCGGGAGCGCCTCGACGCTCTCGTCGGCGAGGCGTTCGATCGCCTCGGTGACGATCTCCTTGCCCATGCCGACAACCAGCGCGTTGCGGTAGAGGGCCACCTCGATTTCGACCGACATCCCGTTTTTCTTCGAGCGGAATCGCGTGTAGGGCACGCCGGCAACCGAGCCCTGCTCGACCATCGTGTCCTTGTCCTGCGCCGCCATCATCGAAACGAAATCGATGAGCTGGCGCATTTCCGGTTCGGCGCCGTCGATCGTGATCGCGGCCAGGGCGCGCACCTGGGGGATGGGACCGCCCGCCGCGAGGTCGATGTCCTCGAGGCTCAGCACGACTTCGCCGCTCAGTGCACGCTGCAGCTTTCGCAGATCCATGCCGCCCGGTCCCACGCCCGCCGGCATGCCGGTGGCGGAGAAGAGCGAAACGTCCACGCCCGCCTTGCCGAACATCGCGACCATCTGCGGACTGGTAAACAGTTTGTACAGGGAGGTCCCGCGGAATCGCTGCGAGGTGCCTGCGATGTCCGGGATGTGGATTGTCGCCAGCGATCCGGGGGCCAGGGCGCGGACGAGGCGAACGCGCGGGCCGTTGCTTACGCGTGCGCTGCCGCCTCCGGACCCTGCTGCGGCGGACCTGCTGGATTCCAGCACGGAGAGCCGAACGGGCGGCGGCGGAACGCGCTTCCAGTCGCTGCAGCCAAGCGCCAGCAGCAGGATTAGTGCGGACAGACCAAGACGATTCATATCAATCTATCGGAATCGCGGCGGGTCCGGCTTTACCGCGTGTCCTGATCTGTGACACAGGCTCAAGTCGGAATGGAGCACCGGTCGATACGGCGAGCGGCGGATACGCTATCCCGCCGCAGTGCAATCGGTTCAAACCAATGGATGAAGGTCAGAGCATCATCGTCATGATGCCCAAGATCGCGCGCAAAACGCTCGGTCTGGCAGACGGTCCGTTTTCGCGGGTCGCGATCCGCTACAACGGCATTGTGCTCTGCGGCGCGGGGGGCGAGGAAGGCGAGGAGGTGATGCACTCCGCCTCGATGGTGGGGACCTACCAGGCGGACATGCTCAACAACCTGTTCGTCTACCTCTCGCATACGCGCCAGAACGGCATGCTCGTCGTGACGACCGGCCCGCTCACGAAGGTGGTCTTCTTCAAGGAAGGCTCCATCGTCTTCGCGGGCAGCACGGACGCGTCCGATCGAATCGGCAACGTGATGGTGCGCTACGGCTTCGCTACGCAGGAGCAGATCGATCAGGTGGCTGCCACGGAAGATCCGCGCCGCTTCGGCGTGCGGGTCAAAGCGGAGGGATTCATCAACTACGATCAGCTCTGGGAGTCGTTGCACGCGCAGACCACGGACATCTGCTGCTCGCTCGTGAGCTTCCCCGTCGGCAACTACTTCTTCCTGCCCAACGTGGTGCCGGGCGAGTCGTTCACCCACTTCAGCATCGAGCCGACGCAGGTGCTCTTCCGCGGCATGCTCGCCATGGACGAATCGACGCGCGACCTCGACCCGCGCTCCCCGCTGGAAGTGCTCTCCGCCCTAGAATCCGCCGACGACTCCGATTAACCGATAATACGGCGCCAGGCGCGTTTGTTCCAAGTTCCTGCACTCGAAAGAGGACACTCCTCGGGGTTGGCATCGACGGTGGCCCGAAAAGAGCGGGGCAGCGGGTCACGCGTTCGGAAAGATGGAAAATTGGCGCCAGGCGCCGTACTGGTAGAGATTGCCTAGACGGTGCCTAGTCCGCAGGCGGTGCGGACGCGCTCCATCACTTCCTGCGCGACGGCGCGCGCTCGTTGCGCCCCTTTCGCCAGCACATCGCGCACCTCGTCGGGATGTGCTTCCAGCTCGCGGCGGCGCGTGCGTGCGTCCGCGAAGTGCTCCTCGATGCGCGCGACGATCTCTTTTTTCACGTCGCCGTAGCCGAGTCCGCCGGCGCGGTAGCGCTCCCGCATCGTCTCGCGCTCCTCTTCGCTGGCGAAGAGGCGGTAGATGGCGTAGGCGTTGCAGGAGTCGGGGTCCTTCGGATCCTCGACCCGCGTGGAGTCGGTCACGATCGACATGACGCGCTTCTTGAGCGGCTTGCCCTCGAG
>CBDURV010000239.1:0-6578 GCA_965369495.1 uncultured bacterium | reverse complement strand
AGGCTTCCGATCGCCTCGCGCATCGGCATACCGGCGCGCAACAGCCCGGCGAGGCCCGAATAGAAGCTGGTTATGTCGCGCGCGCGCAGCGGTTCAAGAGGACGCTAGTCCTCGTCTTCGCCCTCGTTCTCGTACTCGGCCGAGAGGTCATACGGCCCGGGCATCTTGTCCATCTTGCTGAGTTCGGTGACCCAGCGCTTGTAGTACATGCGCACCAGGTAGCCGTAGTACTCCTCGTCGGTGCCGGGGCGGATCTTGCCGATCGACTTGGCTTCCATGTAGCCGTCCATCTCGCGCAGCACTTCGTCCGCCATGCGCACCGACGACATGAGCTGGTTGTCATCGATGGAGCGGTCCCACTTGAGGTCCTTCTTGACGCTCACGATCATGGCGAGCAGGGGCAGGAACGCCGCCTTGTCCATCTGAATCAGCTTGCGCTTCGCGTCCATTCCGTCGCGACCGGCGGTGGCGTCGAACATGAGCGTGATCAGGTCGTCGATTTCCTTGCGCTTCTCGGCCGAGGTGGATTCGAGGTGGCCGATGTCGTCGGGCGGATTCCAGCGCGAGAGACGCACCTTCTTGCCCTGCTTGTTGATCTTGTATTTGGCGGGTTCCTTCTTGAGCTTCTTCGGCTCGTCCGCGACGGGCTTTTCCGTTACCTCCGGCGTCTCGTCGCCCGAATTGGCGGCCGGCGTGTCCGCCTTGCCGCTGGACGTGTCGTCCAGCACGGGCTTGTCGCCCATACCGCCGCCGTCTTCGTTCCCGGCGTTCTCGCCACCGGACTTGCCGCTCGCCATCTCCTCGCCGGTGTCCGGCTTTTCGTCGTCGCCTTGCATCGCGAAAAATGCGATGGCCCCAACCAGGACGATCAGGCCGCCGACGGCCAGGATGATGTTGGTCGTGTTGTCCGGCTTCTTCTCGTAGCGCCCGCGCCCGCGACCACCCTCTTCGTCCTCGGGCTCTTCCTGTCGTGCGCGACCTCGGCGCTGGCCTCCGCGCGCGGTTGCCTTGCCACGCGGTGCGGCGCCGCCCCGAGCCGCAGCCCTGCCGCCGCTTCTCTTGGCGCCGGCTTTCCGCCCGCTGGCCTTCTTCCCGCTGGTCTTGCGGCGGCCGCTGGAGGGCGACTTGGGCTTTCCGTCCAGCCAGACTGTCGCGCCGCACTGTTTGCACGCGAAACTGGCTACGTCCGCTTCCGCGGACACTTTATATTTCTTGCCGCACTGCGGGCAGACGACGATCTTGGGCTCGGCCATCCGGTTGTCTCCTTGTCGAGTCGCACATGATAACAACGTGCGGTGTAAAGCGGGGGTTCAGTCGGGGCACCCCTTACCCTGAGACGGATGGCCGAATTTCAGCTCGTCACCGACTTCGAGCCGCAGGGGGATCAGCCCGCCGCGATCGAGCGCATCGTCGCCGATATCCAGGCGGGCGTGCGCGACCAGACGCTGCTGGGCGTGACGGGCTCGGGCAAGACCTTCACGATGGCGCACACGATCGCCCGGGTGGGGCGCCCGGCGCTCATCCTGGCCCCCAACAAGATTCTCGCGGCGCAGCTCTTCGACGAATTCCGGACGCTGTTTCCGCACAACGCGGTCGAGTACTTCGTCTCCTACTACGACTACTACATGCCCGAGGCGTATATAGCCTCGACCGACACCTATATCGAAAAAGAGGCGACGATCAACGACCGCATCGATCGCATGCGGTTGCGCGCCACCTATAGCCTGCTCACGCGCAATGACGTGATCGTCGTGGCGTCGGTCTCATGCATCTATGGCGCGGGCTCGCCCAGCAACTACCGCGATTTGCACGTGGACCTGCACCGGGGACAGGAGGTCGATCGCGACGTGGTCCTGCGGCAGCTTGCCGCCAACCTCTACAACCGCGCCGGCTTCGATTTCCAGCGCGGCACGTTCCGGGTGCGCGGGGACGTGGTGGATGTCTTTCCCGCGTATGCCGAGGACCAAGTCATTCGTCTGGAGTGGTTCGGGGACACGTTGGAGGAGATCAGCTCCATCGATCCGCTCACCGGCGAAATCCTCGGCACGCAGGAGCAGGTCGCCATCTTCCCGCGCAGCCACTACGTGACGCCGGAGGACAAGCTCAAGGCGGCCTGCGACAGCATCGAGAAGGAACTCGAGGAACGCCTGCCGGTGCTCAAGCGCGAAAAGAAGCTGCTCGAGGCGCAGCGGCTCGAACAGCGCACGCGCTACGACCTGGAACTCATGCGCGAGGTCGGCACATGCGCCGGCATCGAGAACTACTCGCTGCACCTCGACGGTCGCACCGCGGGCGAACCGCCCTGGTCACTGCTCTCGTACTTCCCCGAGGACTTCCTGATGTTCGTGGACGAGAGCCACGTCTCGATTCCGCAGTCGGGGGGCATGTACAAGGGCGACCGCGCGCGCAAGCAGGTGCTGGTCGATTTCGGCTTCCGCCTGCCGTCGGCGCTCGACAACCGCCCGCTGCGCTTCGACGAATTCCGCGAGCGCGTGCCGCAGTTCGTCTACGTGAGCGCGACGCCCGGCAAATTCGAGCTGGAACAGAGCGGCGACCACATCGCCGAGCAGATCGTGCGGCCGACCGGGCTCGTCGATCCGCCGGCGGAGGTGCGCCCGGTCGATGGGCAGGTGGACGACCTGCTGCATGAAATCCGCGCGACCGTGGAGCAGGGCTACCGCGTGCTCGTCACCACGCTCACCAAGCGCATGGCGGAGGAATTGGCCGAGTACTACACCGAGGTGGGCGTCAAGTGCCGCTACATGCACAGCGACATCGACACGCTGGAGCGCACGGTGATCATTCGCGACCTGCGGCTGGGCGTCTTCGACGTGCTGATCGGCATCAACCTGCTGCGCGAGGGGCTGGATCTGCCCGAGGTGTCGCTGGTCGCCATTCTCGACGCCGACAAGGAGGGCTTTTTGCGCAACGACCGCTCGCTGATCCAGACCATGGGACGCGCCGCGCGCAACGTGGACGGGCGCGTGCTGCTCTACGGCCACCGCGTGACCGACTCGATGCGGCGCGCCATGGACGAGTCGTCGCGCCGGCGCGAAAAGCAGATCGCCTACAACGAGGAGCACGGCATCACGCCGACCACGATCAAGAAGGCGGTCGCGGATGCGATCTCCTCCCACTACAGCGAGCCCGAAGAGGAGCCGTCCGGGCGTAAGCGGCGCGCGCTGCCGGAAACGCCGCAGGAGACCGCCAAGGAGATCGAGAAGATCAAGCTGGAGATGTGGAAGGCGGCGGAGGAACTGGAGTTCGAGCGCGCCGCCGAACTGCGCGACCGACTCAAGACGCTGGAGCAGCACGAGTTGCACGTTCGATGAGCGACGCACTCCGGTCGCGGATCTCGGGTCTCCCGACGGGCCCCGGCGTCTACCTCTTCAAGGACGACAAGGGGAAGATCGTCTACATCGGCAAGGCGACCAATCTGCGCCAGCGCGTGCGCGCCTACCTGCGGCCGGAGGGGGATGGGCGCGTCAATATCCCGCACCTCGTGCAGCGCATCGCCGCCGTGGACTTCATCGCGACCGGCAACGAGAAGGAGGCGCTGCTGCTGGAGGACACGCTCATCAAGACGCACCGGCCGCGCTACAACGTGCGGCTTCGCGACGACAAGGCGTACCTCTGCATTCGCATCGACACGAGCCACCCCTGGCCGCGCGTCCACATGGTGCGCAAGTTCCAGAAAGACGGCGCGCTCTACTTCGGCCCGTTTTCCAGCGCCAAGTCGGTGCGCCGCACGATTCGCACGCTGGGCGCCGTCTACCCGCTGCGCCTCTGCACCGATCGCACGCTGGAGACGCGCTCGACGCCGTGCCTCTACTACCAGCTCAAACGCTGCTGCGCGCCCTGCGTGGATTATGTGGAGCGACCGCAATACGACGCGTATGTGCGCGGCATGCTCGACCTGCTGCGCGGTCGCACGGCGGGATTGCTCAAGAAGCTGCAGGGCGACATGGACGAGGCGGCGCAGGCGATGCAGTTCGAGCGCGCCGCCTCGCTGCGGGACCAGATCGATGCGCTGGAGCGGACCACGCAGGCGCAGCGGGTGGCGAGTCCCGATGGCCGCGACCGTGACGTGATCGGGCTGGCGCGCCGCGGCGAAGTGGTCACGGCGGCGGTGCTGCACGTGCGCGATGGCCGTCTGATTTCCAAGCGCGCGATCTCGTTCCGCACGATCCTCCCGGACGGCGCCGTGATGGCGCGCGTACTGCATGCGGTCTATCGCGCGGGGCGTCTCGTGCCGCCGGAAATCCTGCTCCCGTGCGAACCGGAGGACGCGGCACTGCTCGAAGCGGAGTATCGGGAACGGCGCGGCTCCGCCGTGAACATGCGGGTGCCGGAGCGCGGGGCGGGTCGGGCGCTGCTCGAGCTCGCGCAAGAGAACGCCAAGCAGGAAGTGAAGGAGGCGGAGGGCGATGCGATCCAGCGGATGGCGCTGCTGGAACAACTTCGCAAGCGGCTCGAACTCGACAAGTTGCCGCGACGGGTGGAGTGCTACGACATTTCGACGGTGCAGGGTGCGCACACGGTCGGATCGCGCGTGGTCTTCGACGAGGCGCTGCCCGAGCCGGACTCCTATCGGCGCTTCCGCATCAAGACGGTGCGCGGCCAGGACGATTTCGCCTCGATGCGCGAAGTGCTGCAGCGGCGCTTCGGCAAGGAGGAGGGCGCGCCCGATCTGGTGGTGATCGATGGCGGTCCGGAGCAACTCAGCGCGGTGCTGGATGCGCTGCCGGAGGGCGTCGCCGCGGTCGGGCTAGCCAAGGCGCGCTCGAACAAGCAGGGCGAGCAGCGCTTCGAGCGCATCTTCAAGCCGGGCCGGCGGACGCCCGTGATCCTGCCCCCCGACGCCCCCGAGACCTATCTGCTCACGCGCATCCGCGACGAGGCGCACCGCTTCGCGATTACCTACCACCGCCGACTGCGCAGCAAGCGCGCGCTCAAATCGGCGCTGGACGCGATTGACGGCCTCGGCCCCAAGCGGCGCACCCTTCTCCTGCGCGAGTTCGGCAGTACGCAAGGGGTCAAAAACGCCAGCGAGGAGGAGTTGCTCGCTGCCGGGCTGCCGCAGAACGTGGTGAAGAACATCCTGGAGTGGGCTTTGGGCTCTGGGCTTTGAGCTTTGCGCGACAACCAGTCCGACTTCTCTCGCGCGGCTGCCGGGGGGCCTCGATTGATCCGGGGCAGGGCCCCACGTCGACCAATGCCCCATCGCGAGCGATGCGCGGCCGGACAATCTGGTCGTGCCGCAAAGCTCAAAGCCCAGAGCCCAAAGCCGACCCCGAGAGGGCCTGACGAGCGGGATTTCGGGGGTCACTTGGCTTGGTCGTTTCGGGAAGCGATAATCCCCTCGATATGAAGTTCTTCCTCGACACCGCCGACCTCGACGAAATCAAGAAGTACGCCTCGATGGGGCTCCTGGACGGCATCACCACCAACCCGTCCCTGATCGCCAAGACCGGCAAGACCCGCGAGGAGATCATTCCCGCGATTTGCGACATCGTGGACGGCCCGATCAGCGCCGAGGTGATCGCCACCGATCGCGAGGGCATGGTGCGCGAGGGGCTCGTGCTCGCGGAGATCCACAAGAACGTGACGGTCAAGCTGCCGCTCACCGAGGACGGACTGTCCGCCTGCCGCGACCTGACTGCGCAGAACGTCAAGACGAACGTCACGCTCTGCTTCACGCCGGTGCAGGCGCTCATGGCCGCCAAGGCGGGCGCGACCTTCATTAGCCCGTTCATCGGTCGCCTCGACGACCTCGGCATGGTCGGCCTCGAGGTGATCGAGGACATCCGCGAGATCTACGACAACTACGGCTACGCGACCGAGATCCTCGTCGCCTCGATCCGCTCGCCGCAGCATGTGCGCCTTTCCGCCAAGATCGGCGCCGACGTCTGCACGGTTCCGCCCAAGGTGTTGGGACAGCTCATCAAGCACCCGCTTACGGACAGCGGACTGGCAGCGTTCCTCGCCGATCACGAAAAGGCGAATCAGTAGTTCGGCTGTGGGCCTTGGGCTTTGAGCTTTGCGCCGCGACCGGTGAGTCGCCATGCGCGTCGCGCGTGATGGGGCCTTGATCGTGTTCTTGCGCCTGCCCCGGGACCTCCGAGGCCCAAAGACAGTGCGCGCGCAAATGGATGGTCTGGTAACTACGCAGAGCTCAAAGCCCAGAGCCCAAAGCCGCGATTCGAGTCAGGCTCGCGGATGATGCTTAGCGTGGATCGAGAGCAATCGCTCCTGCTCAACATGCGTGTAGAGCTGCGTGGTCGCGACACTGGCGTGGCCGAGTAGCTCCTGCACGGCGCGAATGTCGGCGTTGCCTTCGAGCAGGTGGGTGGCGAAGGCGTGGCGCAGGGTGTGGGGCGAGGGCGGGGGATCGAGTTTCGCGCTGGCGGCGTATTCGCGCAGCAGGCGGAACACACGATCGCGCGAGAGCGCCTTGCCACGCACCGAGGCGAGGAGGGGGTCCGGGGGATCGGGGGATCCGCGGTCGGCGAAGTGCGCTTCCAGCGCCGCGACCGCCAGCCGGCCAACCGGCACCAGCCGCTCCTTGCGGCCTTTGC
>CBDURV010000238.1:0-6599 GCA_965369495.1 uncultured bacterium | reverse complement strand
CGGCAATGTCAGCCAGCAACTCGAGAAAGAGACGTACCGTCCGCAGGCACGCCCGCGAACCGCTCTCCACGATCGCGCGCGTTCGGTCCTGTGCGGCGTGCACACGCGGGTCGTCGGCCACCCACCCGCCGTCGAGAATGAACTCGTACAGATCCGGAAGCGTGCGCCCCGAGCAGGCGTGTTCGCGCGTCACGCGACCCACTCGCTCCTTTAGCCAGGCCAACAGTTCCGTGTTGTCGCCCGGCGCGAAAGCAGCGTGTCCGCCCTCCGATGCGAGCGGGCCGTTGGGTGTGAGCACCGCCATGCCGAGGCCGGTCCCGGGAGCGACAAGCGCAATCGGACCGGCCGGGTCGGGATCGCCCGCATGGAGTTCCACGACGTCGTCTTTGCCCAAGACGGGAATCGAGGCGGCAATCGCGGCGCCGTCGTTGACCAGTCGTGTCTCGGTGCCCGGCCAGCACTCGGCATCGACGGTCCATCCGAGGTTGGTGACGCGGGCGGTGGTGCCGCGCACGGGACCTGCCACGGCGAGCGAGATGCACTTGGGGCGGTCCCCCGCAAGGAACTCCGAGACCATCGCCTCGACCGAATCGTAGTCCGCGCTCGCGAACTTCCGCTCGCGCTCGACCTCCCCATTGGGCCCGACCAGCGCAAACAGCGATTTGGTCCCGCCTATGTCACCCGCCAATAGCACGCGCGCATGATACGTCGCACTTGTCCGCGTGCCGATGTACGCTTCCTCCCGTAGCGTTTCGAGAGACACAAGTCAGCGGGCGCCGCAGCGTCGAGCCGTCTCGGATTTCCGGTCCTGGGGCTTCGGTCGGCCACGACGTTGTGGGCCCGCATCTCGGATGTGCGGTCACAACTGCGAGCGATCGATGACCTGCACGACGATGCTGCGGAATTCCGAGTCGGCCAGATCGACGCCGATATCGCGGCACGCCTGATCGGCGCCCGGCGAAAGCGTCCGGCTCGCACCGGTGATAAACGCGTACATCGACTCCACCACCGGTCGCGGCAGACTGGCGAGGTAGTCGCGCACACCCGCGCTCGCCTCCACCGATTCCTGCACCGGCTGTAGGCGCAACGCGTAGCGGCAGAGTCTCGACTCGCTCTCTTCGCTGCGCCACACCACGCAGCGCACCCCGTAGAGAGGCTCCGCCACGGCGCGATTGAACTCGTTGAAGTTGCGCGTGAGCGTGTTCAGTGCGTTGCGCACCGAGCCCGCCGCACGACGCATCCGCTGCGCGGGATCGGCCCACAGCGAATCCACGATCTCCTGCACCGACAGCGACCGCGGCCACGCCTCGCTGAGCACCTGCACGACCGTCATCGCGCGCGTCGCCCGCGCGCCGGGCCGCCGCTGCATGAAGTCGTCGAACTCCCTGCACAGTTCGTGGAGACGGCGCTCCCAGTCCGACTCGTCCGGCGCCTCCTGCTCGCGTTCCGCGGCCGCCTCGTGCGCGCGCAGTTCCGCCATCAGCGACTCGACGCGAACAGGCTTGGACAAGAAGCGCTCGATTCCGACGCGTGCGAAATCGGCGCGCCGGTCCTCGCCGCTCACGCCGACGATGCCCACGCCGGGCCGAATGCGCTTGAACTCGCGCACAAGCTCTGCCGCATCGTCGCCCGGCAGGTACCAGTCGAGCAGCACATAGCGGATCTGCTCGTCGCGGGCGAACAGACGCAGCGCCACCTCGCCGTTTTCCGCGGTCAGGCAGGGGCAACCGGCGCGCTGGAACTGGCCCGCGACGAAGCGCCGCACGTACTCCTCGTCATCGACCAGCAGCACGTGGCCGGGAAGGTCCCAGCGGATAGGGCCGGGATCCTCGGTGCCGAGCAGCGACTGCACCACCGGGTTGTCGCGCAGCACCGGCAAGCGCGCATCGTCGAGCAGCACCAGCAGCGATCCACCGCGCTCGAGGTTCTTTCCGAGCAGGTGCCAGTCCGAAATTGCGGCGCTTCCCGGCTTCGCAACCGGCGTCACCTTGAGCCACTGCGTGGGGGCACGCGCGAGCCGTTCGGCCTGCTCCAATCCGAGCATGTCCGTGACGCTCGCCGCCTCGGAACCGGCCACGGTCTGCTCGAACAATTCGCGCGCATGGCTGTTGGCCCACGCGATGGAGCCGTCCTCGCGCAACTGGAAGACACCGATGGGCGGATGGTGCGCCGCGGGCGCGCTCGCCGTGTCGCACGCGCGCACGGCGTCGGCGAGTTTGGCCGGCTCGAAGGGCTTTTCGAGGAACGCGCAGACATTGTGGCCCGCCGCCTCGGCGACGAGATCACGCGATGCGTAGCCGGTCATGAGCACCGTGCGCATGCCGGGATTGACCGCGCCGAGCACCTCCGAAACGTGGAGGCCATGCAGGTGGTCACGCAGCATCCAATCGGCCACGAGCACGTCGGGCCGGTAGTCGGGCACCATGCGCACCGCCTCGAGGCAGTTGGCCGCGTCGGCCACCTCGAAGTTCTCGGCCTCGAGGCTCAGGCGGATCTGATCGCGAAAATCGCGCTCGTCGTCGACGACAAGAACTCGTTTCATGACGTACTCACTCCCTCTCCACTCGGTCGCGTACCTGCGCATACGGGAAAGCGAACTTCAACGCGCGTCCCATCACCCGATGTGCTCGTGATGCGCACGCGTCCACCGTGCGCGTGCGCGATGGCGCGCACGAGACTCAGGCCGAGTCCCGTACCGCCCTCGTTCTGACGGGTCGTGAAAAAGGGCTCGAACGCGCGCTGACGGACTTCCTCCGACATGCCGCGCCCATCGTCGGACACGTCGATACAGAGCCCATCCCGATCCAGCCGGGAGGTAATCACGACACGAGCGCCGGACTCGGCGGATTCGATCGCATTGCGCAGAAGATTGGTCACGGCCTGCTCGAACTGAAGGGCGCTGCCCAGCACCAGGGACGCCGCCGGGTCGGGTCGCGACTCGACCGTGGCATGACGCTCAGCCGCCTCGTCCATCACGACGGCAACCGCCCGGCTCACGGCGTCGTTGACGTCGAACGCCTGGTGGTCGGCCGGTTCCGCGCGGGACACTTCCAGCACGCTACGCACGACGTCCGCACAACGCCGCGCGTTGCGCAGGATCGTGTCGAGGCACTCCTCGCTGCGGTCCGGCGACACCTTGGCATTCTGCGCGGCCAGCAGAATCGATCCGATCGGATTGTTCAGCTCATGCGCGAGGCCGGCGGCAAGAATGCCGACGACCGCCAGTTTGTCGCTGGCGCCTTCCGACTGAGACAGCGGTCCCTCCTCCGAACTTCGTTCCGCCCGCCGAGGCCAACCACGGCCCTGTATGCGAGCAGGTGGATTCCGTGGAATCCGTGCAAATTCGCTCCGGCCAGAAGCCGGAATCCCTTTTCGCCCGCATTCTACCCGAGGGGCAAGTCAACGCCGCTAACGGTGTGTCATGCGCGGGGCGGCCGCTTGCGCGAGAAGAACTCGAGCAACAACTCAGCGCACTCCCCCGCGAGCACGCCGCCCACCACCTCGAAGCGATGATTGAGGCGCGAATCGAGACCGACGTTGTAGAGCGAGCCGCATGCACCCGCCTTGGGATCGGGGGCGCCGAAGACGACGCGCGCGATACGGGCGTTCACGAGACCGCCGGCGCACATGAGGCACGGCTCCAGGGTGACGTAGAGCGTCGCGCCCTCCAGTCGCCAGTCCTCCACCGCCGCCGCCGCCTGGGTCAACGCGATCATCTCGGCGTGCGCGGTCGGGTCCTTGAGGCGCTCCCGTTGGTTGTGCGCACGCCCCACGACGCGGTCGTTGTGGACGATGACGGCGCCGACCGGGACCTCGTCGTCCTCGGCGGCGCGGCGCGCCTCGCGCAGGGCGGCGCGCATGTATCGCTCGTCGGTCTGCGCTTGCGATTCGTTGAGCGGGTCCATCGCGATCAGTGCAGCTTGTTCTCTTCCCGGTCGCAGTAACCGGTCGCGCGCATCGCGGTGCAGGTTGCTTCGAGACGCAGGCGGCGGGTCACCGGAAGGAACCCGAGTTCCGCGGCGATGCGATTCTCGATTGCGGCCAGTTCGGATCCGTCGAACTCGAACACCTTGCGGCAATCGATGCAGACGATGTGGTCATGCGGTTGGCGCCCGAAGATGTGCTCATAGAAGCGCCGGTCGTCCTCGATCGACGCCTCGGCGATCAACTCCGACTCCAGCAGCAGTTGCAGCGTCCGATAGATGGTCGCCTTGGAGATGCCGTCGCCCTTGACGCGGTCCTCCAGCGACTCGGCGCTGAAGTGCTCCGAGCCCTCGAAGATGCGACGCAGCAGGATCTCGCGCTGACGCGTGATCTTCAGATCCTTCGAACGCAGAAAGCGGCGAAAGACCTCGGTAGCCTGCTCCAGATGCGCGACCGGCACGCCGCGAGTCTACCCGACCGCGTTAGCGAAGCGCGTTCAACTGCTGCAGGAAGCGCGACACCTGGAGGTGCACCTTGGGGTAGGTGCGAATGAAGAGGTGGCGGCGGAAGACGTGGATGTTCACGCCCTCGTCCTCCCACGTTCCGGTTCCGACGAAGTTGCGCACCAGTTCGGCGACCTCTTCGGATGACTCGACCGCCTGGTGGACCTCCACCTCGGGGGGCTCCGGGGGCTCGTAGCTGCTCGGGTAGATGTTGATGTCCGGAGCGGGGAAGTCGCGGATCTGAACCAGCAGGTGGGCAATGTCGTACAGGCGCAGTACTGGTTTGCCGCGCGCGTCCCGCTTGGACGTGATGTGCAGGACGTTCTTGCGGACGGCGAGTCCCAGATCATGCGGCTCGAACGCCAGCTTGAGGAAGTCGGCGACCGACACGTTGCGCACGTTGAGCGTCACTTCGATCGCATCGGCGTCCCCGCCGGCGGCGGTGATCTTGTGCTTGTTGACGACGATGTTGATGCCGGTGGCCGCGCGCACGTATTTGACGACGCTGTCGAACGACGCCGCCTCGAATTTCACGGAGATCCGGCGCGACCGGAGCATGTTGACAAGCTGACGCGCCGAACTGGGCCCCGAGTCAGGACCAGCCCCAATTCCAGGACCAGCAAGGGCTTCGGGAGCATGCCCGGGAATGGCCAGCAGGAAGGCGAGGGAGAGAGCGACGAAGATACGCATTGCGCCCCTCAGAACGGCCCCGGCACCGGCATGGTTACACGTTTTCCGCGATATCCGTGCGGCAGTGGCTGCCCTCGAACTTGATGGCGGCAACCGCCGCGTAGGCGCGCTTGCGGGCATCGGCGAGGTCGTCGCCGAGTGCGGTGACGCCCAACACGCGCCCGCCCGAGGTCACGATCCGGCCCTGCTTGTCCTGCTGCGTGCCGGCGTGGAAGACCTGCAGGTCGTCGCTCGCCTCGATCCCCAGCAGCCCCTCAATTTCGCGACCGATCTTGGTCGGCCCCGGATAGCCCTCCGACGCCATCACGACGCAGACCGCGGGCCGCTCGTCGTATTCAAGCTGCACGTCCTCGAGCTTGCCGTCGAGAACCGCCTCGAAGACGTCCACGATGTCGGAACGCAGGCGGAGCAGAACGGTCTGCGCCTCCGGGTCGCCAAGGCGCGCGTTGAACTCGATCACCTTGGGTCCGCCCTTGGTGAGAATCAGGCCGGCATAGAGCACACCGCGGTAGGTGCGCCCTTCGCGATTCATCGCGTGCACCGTCGGGACGAGAATCTGGCCGACGATCTGGTCCATGATCGTGGAGGTCAGACGCGTGGACGGGCTGTAGGAGCCCATGCCGCCCGTGTTGAGTCCCTCGTCGCCGGTGTAGGCGAGCTTGTAGTCGCGCGCGGTCGGCAGGACGGCGATCGTGGAGCCGTCGGTAAAGGCGAAGACACTTACTTCCTCGCCCTGCAGGTGCTCCTCGACGAGAACGCGGTTGCCGGCGTCGCCGAACTTCTTCTCGACGAAGCAGGCGTCGAGAGCCTCCTTCGCGTCCTCGAACGTCTGGGAGATGAAGACGCCCTTGCCGGCCGCCAGACCGTCCGCCTTGATGACGATCGGATAGTCGACGGTCTCGAGGTACTCGACGCAACGGTCGTGGTCGGAGAATGTGCGAGACGTCGCGGTCGGAATCATGTTTTCGGTCATGATCCGCTTGGAGAAGACCTTGCTCCCCTCCAACTCGGCGGCGCGCTTGCGCGGGCCGAAGATGCGCAGCCCTTCCTCTTCGAAGCGATCCACGATGCCGCGGCAGAGCGGATCCTCGGGACCGACGACCGTGAGGCCGATGTCCATCTCCTTGACGAACGAGACGAGACGCGCAATGTCGCTCGCGCCGATGTCCACGCAGGTCGCGATCTCCGCGATTCCGGCATTGCCGGGAGCGCAATAGACCTCGGAAACACGCGGCGATTTGGAAATGGCCCAGACCATCGCGTGCTCGCGACCGCCACCACCGATGACAAGTACCTTCATCGGGCCAAGTGTCCCCCCAAAGTGGGACGGGGGCAAGCTGAGCGTGCTAGGATCCCGACGGCACCGGTCCCCCCGCGCGCCCGTCCGATTGATCGGGGAGTAGCTGCAACGGTAGAGCGGAACCTTTGGGGGGTTCAGGTGTGGGTTCGACTCCCACCTCCCCGAACTTTACTGGTAC
The DNA here is from genome assembly GCA_965369495.1 of uncultured bacterium. Taxonomy (GTDB): domain Bacteria; phylum Planctomycetota; class PLA2; order PLA2; family PLA2; genus JBCDBY01. The sequence goes on along the minus strand of CBDURV010000238.1, from coordinate 4 downwards.
GGCG
>CBDURV010000237.1:0-6601 GCA_965369495.1 uncultured bacterium | reverse complement strand
CGTTGCGCGTTCTCAAACTCCGCGAACAGCGGTGTGCGGTCCAGCGTCGGTTCGTTCGAATCTGCTTGGTGCTCCATGGCTTCCCCCTCTGCGTTGCAATCCCGTGTCGATTATTCACCGCGGAACGACGAGATGCAATCGTGGGCGCGCGGCAGATTCGCTGAGCGGCGGCGCGTCCGAGGTGCCATGATGACGCCATGTCGACCGATGCCCGCCTCGCCACACGCCTGGTACAGGTTGCGATGCAACTGCACGCGTTCGCGCCCTGGAACGACTTCCGCGATCGCGATGCGTTCGCGGTCGAGATCCCCGGCTTCGATGAGCCGCTCGCGGCCTGTTTTTGCGGCCAAGGCGGTGGGGATCCCGGGCTGGTTCTCTATCGGGACGGAATCGCCGGATTGGAGACCGTCTGGCGCAGCGACCAATTCGAGGACCATAGCGAATCGATCGATCAGATCGGACTGCTCGTCGCGCCGCTGCACACGATCGCGCCCCCGCTGCGTGGCCTGTTGACCGCCGCGCGCTGGCGCGGACGGCGCGAAACGTTGGCACCCTTCCTGCTCGTCAAGCGGCCGGGCAAGGCGCCGCGGGATGCCAACCGCAAGGAAGTGCGGGCCGCGCTCTACGCCGCGTCGGCCGCCCTCGAGGCGATCGACTCGGGCACACTCGAGCTGGTTCCGTTCGACGACCCGGGCGGCGTGCCGCTGCTGCGCCTCTCCGGCCCCCCGCAGGCCCCCCACATTGAACACGATCGACTTGCCTCAGTTCCTCGAGCCGGTGCACCCGCTCCGGACGATTTCCGTCTGCGCGCGGTTGCTCACCGCCTCTGCCCGGCCACCTGGAGCGTCGGCCTGTTCACGCTAACCGCCACGATCGCCGACGACGACCGAGCAGTGCGTGGCTTGGTGCTCGCCGATACCGAGGCGGATCAACTGCTGCACACCGAACTCGTCATGGGCGAAGGCACCAATGACGCGGTGGCGACGGTGCTGGCATACATGGACGGCGAAACGCCGGACGGCACGCCCCAGATTCCCGAGCGGCTGTTGTGCCTGAACGAGGCGCTGGCGGAGCGGCTCGCCCTCGCTCTTTCCGACCATGGCGTGAGCTGCGAGTACGTGCCGCACCAGCCCGCGCTCGAATCGATGGGTACCGACCTGGTCGAGCACATGGCGCGCGATCCATCGGAGGAGGACGACTTCCCGTCTCTGGACGACCCCGAGTTGGCGCCGTGGCGCGCCGCCGTGCAGGAGGTGCACGAGCTGTGCAGCCACCTCATCGGCGCACACGACCGGAAAATGCAGCGCGCGCTGAAGGAGTATTTCGGCGATGCCGCGCACGGCCGAGGCGTGCTTGACGCGGACGACGATGACGACTACACGATGGCGTTTTCCAACTGGCTCGTCTCCGTCTATCGCGCCCGCAAGAACGCACGGACCCTGGTCGAATCGGTGCTGAAGCAGGGCACGGCAAAAGGGCAGGCGCGCATTGCCGCGGAGGCGTTGCAGGCGGCGCGCCCCTCGCTCTTCCGGATCGACGATGTCGCCGAGCTGCATGCGACGGTGTTGGACCTGGCCAGCGGCGAGCGCCATCGTGTGAGCGGTCCCGAGTGGTGCGATCCGGAGCTGCGGACGCTCACTGTGCCCGGCATCTTGATGCACACCGGAACCCACACGCTGCTGCTGCCGATCGCGCCCATCTTCCCCGACTTCATGAACGCGGATGCGTTCGAGGAGTTGGAGCTCAACGGAATCGAGTTTACGCCGCAGGCACTGGCGACGGAGCCGGACTTCGCGGGCGTGCTGGCGACCTGGTTTTTGCGAATGGAGGAGGAGTACAAGGGGGCGGATGACGATCAGGACGAGAACTTCGACCTGCTCGGGGCGATTGCCGATGAGCTCGGACTTGCGGTCCACAAGGCTGATTTTCGAATGGCCGATCCAGCGCGCGCCCTGCGCGACTTGCAGTTGCACGAAGGGGTGAGCCAGGATCCGAAGACGGGCGAGTACTTCTGGGAGAGCGAGCCGGAGTTCCAACACGCGCATTCGGCTCCCGATCTCATCGCGCGTTGGGACGTCGTCGATGACCACCTCGTTGTGACTTGCGAAACAGTCGAAGCGTTCGAGAGCACACGCAGCATGTTTGAAGGGGTTGCGGGGATCGAGCTGGTGGACATGCACGTCGAGCCGTTCGGGTCCGACGATCCCGATTCCGGCGGCGTGCCCATGGATGATCTGCTGGGCATCGACGAACTCAACGCGGCCCCGGACGGGGAGCCGTCCGCGGAACAGGCCGAGCAATTCGAAGAGTTCCAGGGTCAGATCCTGTTTGATTGGCTCGCGCGCGAAAGCCCGGCTCTCGGAGGATTGACGCCGCGGCAAGCGTGCGAAACCGACGCCGGGGCACGGCGCGTGAAGTTCCTCATTCGGACACGGCCGCTGGTCCATCCGGCGATTCGGGACGAACTCATCGAGTCGCTGCGGCGCGAAGCGTTCAAGGAACTGGGTCTGGACGCGTAGCTCTCCAGCGACAAGGCCAGGTCGTCGAGACGCGCTCGAAGCCGACGCTTTCGAGGATCGGTTGGCTGGTCGGCAGCGCATCCACGGTCAGGTAGTCGAATCCGCGCTTTGCGGCGTCTTGTGCGCGCGCGGCCACGAGTGCGCGATACAGGCCGCGGCCGCGGTGCTCGGCCAAGGTGCACCCGCTCCATAGGCCGGCGAAGCGCGAGCCCTTGGGAAACGTTGCACGCGCGCATGAGACCGGCTTGGCACCGTCGTAGGCGACGTAGAGCTCGGAGCCGCTCGCTTCGATCCGTTCGGCCCACGACGCCGGTCGGTTCCAGACGGCGTTGGCCACCTTGAGATAGTCGGCGGCGTCTTTCACCCGCTCGATTCGGAACTCGTTCGGCGCATCCACCACCGCGCGCGCGCTTGCGATCATCAGCGACTCCGCCTCGCCTATCTCGAGCCCCCGCACCCCCAATAGGTCTTTCAGGTCCAACGGCTCATCGTGCGCATAGACCTTCCACTCGAACTCGAAGCCCGCCTTGTCGAACTCCGCGATCACCTCGTCGATGCACGCGTTGCGGCTGTACGAGACGACCCCCTCCCGACCGCTGCGTGGGAAGTGGCACGTCGCCGTGTCGCTCGCGCGCAAGTCGAAGCCCGCCTCCGCCACCGTGCGGCGCGCGTGGTCATAGGCGGAAAGAACTACAGCGTGGTCGAGCACCGCTGCAGGATACGCCACCCAATATTCTCATGGTCGGCGATACTGCCACATACACCGTGAAGATCCTCTTGCCCCTCGTTCTGCTGGCCGCGTGCGCAGCACCCACGGCGCGCTACCCGGTCGATACCGAGATCGCGTTCACGCCGCTGCGGAGCACCGTGGATTCGGGGCTGGCCGCCCGTTACCTGGCGCGCGATCCCGATTCGCTTTTGCGCATCGCGGCGATCGAGCAGAAATACGACGAGCGCGCCCTTGGCAGCGAGCAGTTGCGCGCCCTCGCCGACGAGACCTCGACAGATTTCGCCGCGGTCTACTTCGCCCGCCGCATTCTTTCGGTGCCGCGCCATTGCGACATCCAAAAACGGTTCGCGGAGACGCTGTCGCGCTTGGCCGCGTCGAAGCCGACGACCATCGACGAACTCGACCGCGACAGCTTCACCTTCGCCTTCGTGCCCGGCCTCTTCTATGACAGCCGACCGGAAAACGGCGCGTCCATGAAGATCACGCGCGATGTGCTCGACGCCCGCGGTTTCACGACACACTTGGTGCGCACCGGCGAGACGAGTTCGGTCGAAGAGGGCGCGCGCGTGCTGGCCGACTACCTGCGCGAGTCGCGCAAGGCGGGCCGCAAGATCATCCTCACCAGCGCCAGCAAGGGGGGCGCCGATGTCACGTACGCGCTTGGCCACCTGCTGGCGGACGAAGATCTCGATCACGTGCGCGGCTGGGTCAGCATCGGCGGCGTGCTGCGCGGTACGCCACTCGCGGACATCGGCCTGACCTTTCCGAGCAACCTGCTGTTGGCGCTGACCGGTTGGGCGCACGGCACGAGCCTCACCGTGGCGCGCAACCTCTCGACCCCCGTGGGTATCCCGCGCGCCGAGTCGTGTCAGCTTCCGAAACACATCCAGGTGCTGCACTACATCGGCGTGCCGCTGTCGGGCACCGTGAGTTCCAAGGTGCGCGGCAACTACGACTCGATGCGTCCGTATGGCCCCAACGACGGCGTGACCCTGCTGGCGGATGAGATCCTCCCGCAGGGCCATGTCGTGCTCGCCATCGGCGCGGACCACCGCTTTGTCGATCCGCGCACCGACCTCAAGACGCTGGCGCTCGCGAGCCTGATTGTCGAGCTTGTGGACGAGGCGGCACGCGACTGAACTTGGTTGGGTGGGATGGGGCCCGAGGAAGGGCGACGCCGGAAGGGCGACGCCGAAAGGGCGACCGGCAATAATCCTTGAAGATCCGCAGTCCGACTGCGGATCTTCAAGGATAAACACCCTCTACGGCGCCGACAGGTCGTTGCCGCTCGCGTCGGTGTCCGCTTCGACTTCGATGTCCGCGATGTCGTCCACGACGACGCCGTCATCGACCAGTTCGAGCGAATAGGTCCCGACCGGCACGTCGCCGAAGCTGTAGTTGCCGTCGTCGTCGGCCGTCGTCTGCGCGAGGAAGTAGCCGTCCCAGCGCAATACGACGGTGTACTGGTCGCCCACCGTGGCCGTGCCGGAGATCTTGCCCGCGTCGCTGGCGTCGAGCGCGAAGTCCTGCGCGGCGAGGTTGAGCTCGCGCACGACGGTCACGTCCTTGATCACGGCGGGCGCGTAGCCCGTCTTGGTCGCGACAAGGTCGTAGTCGCCCTCGCGCAGCGGAATCAGCTTGTAGCCGCCGTCACTGAGCGTGCGCGTCGAAAGCTGCTCGTCACCGCCCTGCTGTGCGCTGATCGTCACGCCGCCAAGCGCCGCATCGTCGGCCGCATCGGTCACCGCGCCGGAGATGCTGCCGCTGACCTGCACGCCGAACATGTTCAGCTTGGGCTTGAGCAGGAACTCCATGCGCTTTCCGCGCTGCACGATCGAGGTGCGCACGTTGAAGTCGAGGCGCAGCAGCGTGAGCGTATCGCGCTTGATTTCGAACTCGCCCTTGAGCTTGAGGCCGCTCTGCTCCCCGCTCGGAACCTTGAGCGGATACGACTCGTCACCGATCACGATGCGATTCGGCGAACGGAACCCGGGCGCACCGATCGGCGACCCGCTGCCCTCCGCGAGGAAGAGACGCAGTTCGGTGTAGATGCCGGCCGGCAGGAAGCTGTCGGCCAGGACCGCGGTGCGGTCGTTCTGGAGCGTCAGCAGGTCGAACTCGCGCTCGCCGCGGCTCACGACCTCCCACTTCTCCACGCCGTTCACTTCACGCAGCGCCTCGACGCGGATGAACTTCACCCAGACCTCGTCGGCGCCATCCACCGGGCTGTCGGAGATGAGTAGCTGAAGCTGCCCGGTACCAGTGAGCTCGGCGGCGTCGCCCCCGGAACCCCCTCCACCGCACGCGGCCAAGAGCAAAGTCAGGATAAGGGTCGGGATTCGTCGCATAGGTACCTCGAACTGTTGATCTGGATGAACACACATACTCTACGCCTGCGGTAGCGCATGTCGTGTGCCGACGGAGGGCTCGGCTTAGCCTATTTCGGGCCTGTCCCGGGATGGCGCAGCGCGTTCGCCGCCTACTTCTTCTCGTCGTCCTTGAGCGCGGCGTGCAGGCGCTCCGTGAACTTATCCCAACTCGACAGGAAGCCGCCCTTGACCGCCGCCCACTCGTCCGCGTTCTCGTTCTTCAGATCGTGCAGCTTGTCGTTCAGCTTGTCGTACTCGTGCAGCAGCTCGCCCTTCACGTCGCCCATCTTGAGCTTCGCCAGGCTAGCCTTGACCTGCAGTTCGCCCAGCGCGCGCTGCATCTCATCGATGAATTCGTGACGTTCTTTCACTGCTCTCTCCTATCCGCCGCGCAAGCTCTGCTCGACGCGGCCGAGTCGCTCCGTGGCCTCCGCTCCGATCTCCCGGATCGCCGGGTCGTCGCCGAAGCCGCTCATGTCCATCATGCCCTTGGCGTTGATGATGCGCACCAGCGTCTTGCTGCCGGGTGCCCCTCCGCCGGAGACCTGCTCCACGGTCACGTTGCAGGGGAGCATCAGCCCAACTTCGGCCCGCGCCGTGAGCGCCTTGTGGGCCAGCGCCGGGTTGCACGCGCCGAGAATCGTGTAGGGACGAAAGTCGACGTCGATTTTCTGCTTGAGCGTCGTGTGCACGTCGATGCGCGTCAGGACGCCGAAGCCCTCTTGCTTGAGAGCCGCCGTGACCGCCTCGATCGCCTCATCGAAGCCTAGATCGAGATTCAGCTCGAAACCAATCTGTTCGCTCATGCCTCTGTTCTAGATCGCCGCGGGCGCCGCCGCAAATCCCTGTGCTACTCCGATTCGGCAAGCGTGCGGGCACAGCGAAATCCCACGAACGGGCTGCGCCGTCCGGCGGCGCGTACATAACGCGTTGTGCAGCGCGCCATGTCGATGTCCCCGCCCCACGATCCGCCGCGCAGCACG
>CBDURV010000236.1:0-6636 GCA_965369495.1 uncultured bacterium | reverse complement strand
GCCGAGGCAGCTGTGGCCGATCCGCCGTCGCGCTTCGCGCTATGGCGGACAGGGGGTCACTCCGACGACGCGGCGACCCAGCTACCGCGCCGTCAGGTGCGGTGCCAGCAACGCAGAGATCCGCGTCGCAGACCGGCCGCCTCTACCAAGTACTGCCGAAGCCGATCCATATTCTTGTCTCGTTGAGCGTAGGGTTACTGACGGACTCGATGCCCTTGCCGTTCGAGATGTGGTGGAACAACACGCCGCCGAGCATGCGCCAGCGATCCCCCATGGCCCACTCCACGCCGGGTCCGATGCCGTAGGAGAGGTTGTACGGCGTGCCGCGCGGCGGGAGATCCTCGCTCAGCAGCAGCAGGCCGCCCTGCACATCGAGGAAAAAGCCGACATCGGACACCTCCGCGAAGTACCAGCGCACCTGGCCGTTGACCTCGGCACCCCAGACAATGTCTCCCTGCTGTTGGAACACCGTCGGCGTCAGGCCCAGGCCCAGCGCCAGGCGGTCAAGCACGAACCAGTGGTTGTAGACGCCCACGCCCGCGCTGGGCGATTCGCCGAGACCGTTGCCCACGAACGTGCGCCCCTCGATCGGTTCGCCGTAGTGCGCGCGGACGCTCCACATCTTGTCGCCGCGCCGGTGGAGGCCGCCCCCGCAGGCGACGAGCAGCAGGGAGAACAGGAGCAGGAGGCGCCTCACGGGCGCGGACCTTACCACGCGCTGGCATTGCCGCGCCTCTCGTGAATAATCGCGCAGCGTGCCTGCGTCCGCCGTCGTGATACCCGTTCGCAACCGCTCCCGCATGGTGCTGGGCGCCCTCGACAGCGTGGGGGCGCAGACGCGCGCTCCCGCTCAGATCATCGTGGTCGATGACGCCTCGACGGACGACACGGCGGAAGCGGCGGCGGCGTGGATCGAACGCTCGCCGCTTCCCTGCCGCCTGATCACGCTCCCCGCGCGCGGCGGCGCCGGCAATGCGCGCAACGTGGGACTCGCGGCGTGCGAGGCGGACGTCATCGCATTCCTCGACTCCGACGATCTGTGGCCGCCCGATTTCCTCGAACGCACGACCGACGCGCTCGGCGATGCGGTGGCGGTGACCACGGACATCCAAGTCGAAACGGCCGGCGAGGATCCGCGCCTGCGTGCGATGGACGGACCAATGCTGGAAGAGATCTTTCACGACGCGGGAATCGGATCCGCCACGCTCCTAAGCAGTGCCGCCGTGCGCGCCGAAAACGGATACGGCGCTTCGCTTCCGACCGGACAGGACGCCGAGTTGTTTCTACGGCTGTGGCGGCGCGGCCGCTGGCATCACGCCCCCGGAGCCCCCATCATCAAACGCCAGGGACACGCCGACACCGACGAAGCGGGCCACATTCGCGACGATCACGCCGACGCCCAACGACGCTGGGCGGAAATCTACGAGAAGTTCCTGCGCGCCGAGAAGACGTCGCGGCGCGCATGCGAGCAGATCCTCACCCGCCGCTGGTTCGTGGCTGGGCGCGATCTCGATCAGCTCGGCCGAACGGCGGACGCGCGCGACTGCTACCGCAAGGCGCTCGCATGGCGCCCCGGCTGGCTGCGCGCACGCACCGCGCTGGTGCGGACGTATCTTCCGTTCTAGTTTCGCGACGCCGCGACAAGCTCTTCGTCGGTCGTCGGATGGAAGAAGAACCAGGTGCTGCCGATGCTGATGAGCACGAGCGCCTCCTCGCTTTCGCCCTCGCTGGTCTTGATCGCCACGCGCACGCGCGCCCACTCCCCGTGCGGTTCGATGGCGGCGAGTCTGTAGGTGGCCACCTCGCTCGCGAGGCTCTCCGGATTCTGGCGGGCGTGATCGAGGAACGCGGCGAGCGCGGGGAGCGCGCCGGCCGAATCGCGCAGCAGCGGCGTGAAGCCGTTCCAGTAGACCTTGCGAAAGTAGTGCAGGTTGACCTGCACGCCGCTCGCATGGCACTCGTCGCACTCGCTCCCGTCGCGGTAGGTTCCCTTGCCCGCGCAGAGCTTGCAGCGCACGCGCAGTTTGTTGCGCTTGCGTGCCCCGAAGTAGTCCTTGAGCCGGGCGCGGATGCCTCTCTTGTTGCGCTTGATCCAGTCGTCGTCGCTCAGGGCCAGCAGGTCGTCGGGCCGTTGCGGTGCGATGTCGGAGGGACGCGCGGGCGGATGCTTCGCCTCGAATTTCGGGACACGCCGGATCGGTTTGGGATCGGCCTTCGGTTCGATCTTCCGCCTGGGTTTCGGCTTGGGCTTGGGCTTGGGCTTGGGTTCCGGTTTCGAATCGGGCTTCGGATCGGGCTTGGGCTTCGGGTTGCGTTTGCGCTCTTCCTCGATCTCTTTTACACGGCGCCGGTTCTCGATCCAGGTGAGCCCCGCGCGCGACTTGGCCATTTCGCGCGCGGCGCGCACGAGCATCGCGTTGACGCCCGGGTCGTACTTGATCTCCAGCGCGTCGTTGAGCAGGATCGTCGCCTTGTCGTAGAGCACGACGCACTTGCGCAGACCCGGCTCGAGTTCCGGGCTGTTCTCGTCCAGGTCCATCAGCTTCTGGCGCAGCGCGTACGCCTCCTTCAGGAAGGGAATCGCCTTCTTGAGGATCTTCTTCGCCTTGCCGCTCGTGATCTTGCCGTCGAGTTCGCCCGCGGGAACGATCGCCGCGGCGAGTAGCAGGAAGGTCGCAATCCATCGCATGGCGGCATTGTAATAGGATGAGCGGATGCGGATGGGACTTGCCTTGCTTCTTGCCACCACGATTGCGTCGGCGCAGGGGGGCGGCGTCTACCCTCCCATGCGGGACTACTACCCGCTGCTCAGGACGGCCGGCAACGGAAACATCGAGAGCATCCGCGATCGCCTCATCTCCAGCCTCCCGCAGGCGAGCCAGAAGGCGCAAAAGAGCGTCCGTGGTGGGATGGCGAAGGGCTTCAAGTCGAAATACAAGAAGGACGCCGCGTTTCACAAGTGCCTCGCCGAGGTGCTCGCGTCGAACGGCAAGCGCGGCCTCAACCAGCTCTATAAGACCTTCAAGACGCTCAAGAAGAAGCCCGACTCGCAGGTCGGAATCGTCGAGGCGATGGCCGCCTGCGGCAACTACTACGCGCTCTCGCTGCTGTTGAAGTTGATCTACGACAAGCATCCCGAGGTCGCCGAGGCCGCGGTGACGGGCTGCGCCAATCTCGTGCCCAAGGAAAAGAAGAGCGTTCGCGAGACGATGAAACTGCTCATCGCGCACTACACCAAGGTCACCGCCAGCGCCCAGGGCAAGAAGAAGGACTCGAAGGAGCGCAAGATGTACGACGCGCTCAAGCCCGCCTTCAACAACACCCTCGACAAATACAGCGACGGTGAAAAGCTCGACTCCGCCAGCGCCTGGCAGGCGTGGTGGCAGGAGCAAGCGGCGCCGGGCTAGAGGAGCCTGTCCGAGTTCAGAGACTCCGCGCGCAGCGGAAGCCGACGTTCGAGTCGCGGAATCTCGGCACGCCCGCGAAGCGGAACGCGCAGCGCAGGTACGCCATGGGGATGTACCAGGATCCGCCACGCAGCACGCGCGATGAGCGGCGCGAGTCGTACTGACTATTCGTCCACTCCCATACGTTGCCGCTCGCGTCGCGCATGCCGTAGACCGACACGGCGGTCGGGAACGCCCCCACCGGCTCGGGTTGCGGCGCCTCCTTGCGGGAGTTGAGGCACCTCGCAAGGCTGGCATCCTCCACATCGCCCCACGGGAATCGCCGTCCGTCCACGCCGCGCGCCGCCTTCTCGTGTTCTTCCTCGGTCGGCAGGCGCCAACGCTGACCGGTGGTCCTTGAGCGCCACTCGCAATACGCCACCGCGTCGAGCCAACTCGCACCGATGACCGGAAGATCCGCTTCGCAATCGGGGCCGAACTCCCGCAGACACCTCCTTCGGGCCGGCCCACGGATAATGTTCGTGCACGGCGCGTAGCGGCCGTCAGCCCCTCGCTTCATGTACGGATCATCGGCACCCGCCATGGGGCAGCGCCTCTCGCCCTCCGTCTCATCGAGGCTATTGAGAAACTCGGCGTACTCCCGAAACGTCACGGGAAACTCCGCGATCGCGAAGTCGGGCAGCGTCTTGGTCTCCTGCTGTTTCCCCTCGCCATAGGTGAACGGCCCCGCCGGCACATTCACGAAATCCGCGCCAAGCTCGGCTTCGGTACGCAACCGGACCGCGCCCTCCCACACCCGCTCGCGCGTGATGTGAACGGGATAGCGCGTGTCCCGGAAGCCTGCCTTCTCCAGCACGCACAGATAGCTCCCCATGGGCAGCGTGGTCGATTCGAGCGGCGTCGTTCCCAGCAACGTCTCGTGCTGCGGCGACAACAGACCGCCAACCTCCTCGTACCGATAGAGGAGCACCTTCGCGCCGGGCGGGTTCGACACCAGCGACAGGGATCCGTCGCTCGGTATCGGACCGTCCGCGTAGCGCTTGGCCATCGCGAACGCGTGCACCTGATCCTCCTCGGCGCCACGCTCCTCGGTTTCGAGCAGCCGCTGTTTCCACAGGTCGGCCAAGGCGGCCCTTGCGGCCACGTTGCTGGAGTCCTGCGTGAGGGCGGCGTTGAGAAGATGGGTGGTCTCCTCGAACGCCAGCGCCACCTGAGCCTTCAACACCCCGACCCGCTTGCGCGCTTCGAACAGCGACAGCTTCTCGGCGATCGGCTGGTAGGGCTGGTGCTTGGCGACCTCCGCCTCCTCGGCGTCTTCCGCTTCACCCACCTGGCGCTTGAGGTCTTCGTACTTCGCGACCGCCTGCTTGCCCAGCGCGACCAACTTCTCCGCTTCCTGACGCCGGTGTTGGCGCTGCGCCCGGCCGTCCAGCCACGAGCGTAGCGCCTCCCGCATTTCGGAAGCCGACGCGAAGCGCGCGTCGGCATGGAACGCCATCGCCTTCCGGCAGGTCGCCGCCAACGACTCCGGCACGCGGCGCGACGCGTTGCGCTCGGCGACATCCACGAACTTTCCCTCCTGCACCAGAAGAAACACGCCCCGGTCCTGCGGGTCGAATGCGGAATGGAGCGTGAGCACCTCGTAGAGCAGACAACCCAACGCATAGATGTCGGTGCGCGAATCGACCGGCTCACCGCTCGCCTGCTCCGGACTCATGTAGGCCGGGGTTCCCTTGATCTGCCCGGCTTGCGTTTCGAGGCCGCGCTGGGTGCGCGCCGTTTCGACATGCTCGAATTCGGATGACTCGGTTCCGATCCGGGCGAGGCCCCAGTCCAGGAGATGCACCTCGCCGTAGTCGCCGAGCATCACGTTTTCCGGCTTGATGTCGCGATGCACGACGCCGCGCTCGTGCGCGAACTCGAGCGCCTCGGCGATCCGCTCCAGGATGGTTACGAGCTGATGCACCGTGTACTCGCGCTGCACTTCGCGTCGCTGCAGAGCCAGGTCGTGCAACACCTCGCGCAGCGTTCGGCCACGCACGAGTTTCATCGTGAAATAGGGTCGCCCGTCTTCAGTCAGGCCGATGTCATGCACCGGCGGGATTCCCGGGTGCTCCAACTGACTGGTCGCCTGCGCCTCCGCCACGAACTGCAAGCGCGCCTCGCGGCCGCCTCCGAGATCGGAGCGCTGAATCTTCATCGCCACCTGCCGCTTCAGGTCCTGGTCGGTGACGAGAAAGACCTCCGCCATTCCACCCTTGCCGATGGGCATTTCGATTTTGAACTTCTCGCGCGCGGGCACGAAGGACTCGGCCACCTCGTTGGGTGCCCCCTCTGCCCACTCCGCGATACTGCGACGTCCGAGATCCAAGTCCATGTGTCCCCCCCCAAGTACGACAGCGCTGGTTCGACACTTGGATTCTACGGTATTGGCCCTAGCCCGGGGCAGTCGGCGCCGGCGCCTTACTCGGCGCATCGCCCGTCATCGCCCAGGCGTAGAACTCCGCGACATCGCGGCCGAGCTTTTCGCGCGACGGCTTGTGGGTGTACATCATGTGCCCCGCCTCGTAGTAGCGCACGCGGATGTTGCCGCGCAGCGACTGGTCAAGTCCCAGATGGCGAATGGTCTGCTTGGCGGCGAAATACGGCGTGGCCAGATCGAAGTAGCCCGAGCAGACAAGCACACGCAGATTGTGGTTGCGGGTAATCGCGCTGCGCAAACGGTCGGCAACATTGGGGTAGCGCCCCTCCGGATACTTCCAGCGGCCCACGCCACCCAGCGTCCGGTACTGGCGCTCCGATTCGAATTTGAGCTCGTTGCGCACGTAGCTGTTGAACGCCGCACTGAACGGGCCGGTGATGGCGGTCATGCTCGGGTCGTACTCGGAGCGGGAACCGGCGGGGTCGCGATCGATACCGAGCACGCGACTGTCGAGACGACCCACCGTCCGCTCCCGCTTTCGCAGCAACTGCTTGGCGAAGCGACTCATGGGCACGCGCAGGCGGCGGCTCATGATGTAGGCGGAGTCGAGCCCGGTCAGTTCCGCGAAGATGCCGGCGACCTTGGCGCGTTCCGTCGGGTCGAGCGCGTCGCCGCGCGCCAGCGCGACGTTGTAGCGCGCGATGGCGAACTCCTCCGCCCGTTCGAGCAGCGCAGCGCGATCCCCCGTTACGACGCCGTGGTAGTGCGCGGTCGCGGCGAACGTGGGCAGAAACAACACGTGGGGCA
>CBDURV010000235.1:0-6642 GCA_965369495.1 uncultured bacterium | reverse complement strand
CTCATTACCGCCTTCTACATCGGGCTTCATGCGCGCCGCAGCAGCCAACTCGGCTACGCCATCGTGCTCGGGCTGATTCTCGACTGTTTCAGCGCGCGGCCGCTCGGCTACTTCGGCTTTCTGCTCGGCGCCACCGCCTACCTCGCGTGGCGCGTGCGCAGGTACGTGCCCGCGGAGTCGCTGCTACCGCGCATGATCGCCTGCCTCTTCTGCGGCGTTCTTTTCGCGTTCCTGGGACTCATGTTGGCGGCCGTCACCGGCGGCGGCGCGGGCAACTCGGCCGGACTCATGCGCGCCCTGCTGATGGCGACGACGAGTGCGTTGAGCGCGCCGTTCGTGTTCGGCATCTGGAACCAGACGCGCTTCTTCAAGAGCGCGTTCCGCGGTCGCCGCTACTACGAGTGGGCGTCCTGACGATGTCCTTCCACCAACGACTCACGTTTCTCGCGCTGTGCGCCCTCGTCGGAATGATCGCCATGGTCGTGCGGCTTTATGGGCTGCAGATTTCCGATCATGCGCACTGGGAGGCGATGCTGCTTCACCGCTCCCACATGCAGCGAACCATTCCGGGACCGCGGGGTCGAATCGTCGATGCCACCGGGTCGGTGCTGGCGGCCGACGGCCCCGGATTCGACCTCATGGTGCGTACGGCCGCGTGGAACGGGGCGCTGCATCGCTGCGACGTCTGCGCCTATGAGCTCTATCTGCTGCCCGGCCAACGGAAGAATTATCGGCGCTGCCCGCGCTGCAAGAAGGAGACGGCCAAGCATCTCCATTCGCTGCGGGGGCGCCGTAATCTGCGACCGCTTGCGCGCCTGCTCAACACCACCGCACCCAAACTCCGGGCCCGGCTCGACAAGCTGGTCGTCAAGAACGCCAAGCGCGTGGCGAAGGAGATGAAGGGTCGGGAGGACGAACTGGGGGCGCGTCGTTTCGCGGCGATGTCGGTCCAGTTGCGCCGCGAGTACGGCTGGCAGTCGGTGGTCTTCCAGCGCGACGTTTCTTACGAGGTCGCGCGCGAGATCACGCTCCACCCCGCGCGCAACCCGGCCTTCCGGATTCGCGAGTCACGCACGCGTCGCAACTACGGCGGTTCCGCATTCGCCCACCTCATTGGCAGCGAGCCCGACGCCGCGGTGCGTGCGCGGAACCTCTCGAAGGGCCAGCCGTCCGGCACCGGACGCGGCCTCGAGCGCACCTACCACCAGGAGTTGTGCGGCGAGTCGGGCAACGTCCAGACGGGGCCCGACCGCGATCGACCCGGCTATCTGAAGGTGCTGCGCAGTTCGCGCCCCGTGGCCGGGCTCGACGTGCGCCTGACGCTCACCCGGGCCGACCAGCAATCCGCGTTGGACGCGCTCGGACGCAACGTGGGCGCATTCGTCGTCGTCAACGCGGAGACCGGAGCGGTGCTCGCCATGGTCTCGACGCCCACCTTCGATCCCGATCGCTACCGCGAGGTCGTCACCAGAATGGTGCGCATGGAGAATCGCGCCCGCAAGGAGAAGCGCCCTCTCCCTGTCGCCTCGCCACTCCTTGCGCGCGCGGTTCAGGGGATCTACCCGCCCGGATCGACCTTCAAGCCGTTCACCGGCGTGGCGGGTCTGCGCGGCGGCGTGGTCGATCTCGGCTCGACCATCGACTGCAACAAGTTCTACGTGCTCGACGGGCGCACTATGCACAAGTCCATGAAGTGCATGGGAACGCACGGTCCGATCGAGATGCGCAGTGCGCTGGTGCAGTCCTGCAACATCTACTTCCAGACGATCGTCGATCGACTCATGTCGGCCGGCAAGGAGGAGGAGTTCCTCACCACCGCGCACCTGTTCGGCTTCGGAGAACCGACCGGACTCGAGAATGAGCCCAGCTCAATGGTCCGGAAGCGCACCTTCCGCATTCGGCCGGCCAAGCGCCGCGTTCCCAAAGGCGCGCGGATCCAGGCCGGCATCGGGCAGGGACTGGTGACGGTGACGCCGGCGCAGGTTGCGCGCGCCTACGCCGCACTCGCGACGGGCTACCTGCCCAAACTTCACGTCGTGGCGAGCGTCGGCAATCGCGACGAGGCGTTGGAGCGCACGAAGCTGCCGGTGCCGCCGGAGCAACTGGAGGCGATCCGGCGTGCCCTGCGCGCCAAGACGGCCGCCGATTCGAGTCTGCAGTATGACGCCTACAAGCTTTACCGCGTGGGCACCAAGACGGGCACGGCACAGCGGTACGACTCAACCAACTACACTGCGTGGCTCGCCGGATTCGCGGCCGCGCAGGCCAACCGTCCCGCTATCGCGTTCGCGATGGTGGTCGAAGACTCGCCCGATTACGGCGGTATCACATGCGGACCGCTGGTCGCGCGCTTCCTCTCCGACTTCTACGCAGGCGGTAGTGTCGCGGAGATCGCGCGATGAGGATGCCCCAATGCGGATGACCGGCGCGCGCGACCTGCGTCGGCAGCTGCATTGGCCGGTGCTGCTGCCGATGGCGCTGCTGCTGCTGATGGGCATCGTCGCGCTCTCCGACATCGCGATTCACATTCGCGGCACGGGGTGGGTGAGCAACTGGGAGATGAAGCAGTTGCGCTGGGTGCTGGTGGGCGCCGCGGCTTCGACCATCGTTCTGCTGGTGCCCTACAAGTCGATGGTCGAGCGCGCCTACCTCGCCTACGGGCTCAACCTGCTGCTGCTGATCGTCGTGCTCTTCTCGGGCACGATCAAAGGATCGAGCCGTTGGATCTACGTCGGAGGCATCGGATTCCAGCCCAGCGCATTGATGAAGCTCACGCTGGTGCTCACGCTGGCGCGGTTCATTCGTTTCAAGTCGAGCTACAAGACCGTCGCCGGCCTGGCGGCGCCGTTTCTGCTGACGCTCGTGCCCATGGCGCTGATCCTCAAGCAGCCCGATCTCGGCACCGCGCTGCTCTGCATTCCGCTGCTCTTCGTGACGCTCTTCGTCGCGGGCGCCCGTCCGCGCCACCTGCTGGTCATCGCGCTGCTCGGCGCCCTCGCCATCTACCCGGTCTACCGGTTCGGCATGGCGCGCTATCAGCAGGGCCGTATCGACGGGTTTGTGGCGCAGCTGCCGCTCGTTGCGGCGGCGCGCAAGATGGACGAGAAGGAGTCGCGCGCGCTCGATCGCGGCAACAACTACCAGGTCGAGCAGTCCAAGATCGCGGTCGGCACGGGCGGATGGTTCGGCGTCGGCGAAGACGAAGGCGGCGTTACCGCGATGCGTGCGCTGCCGGAACGCCACAACGACTTCATCTTCCCCGTCGTTGCCAACCGCTGGGGACTATTCGGCTGCGTCGTGCTGCTGGGTCTCTACCTATGGCTGCTGTGCGCGATCCTCGCCGTGGCGGTGCGCCAACGCGACCCAGCAGGAAGACTTATCTGCGTGGGGGTGTTCGCGCTGCTCGGCGCGCAGGGGTTCGTCAACGTCGCGATGACGATCGGCCTGATGCCGATCACCGGCATGACCCTGCCGTTCGTCAGCTACGGCGGCACGAGCCTGATCGTGTCGATGGTCGCGATCGCGCTCGTCTGCAACGTCGCCGCCCGCCCCTCCTTCGAGTTCGGCCGCGGCGACTTCGATTAGCGCTCGCTGCGCATCGCGCGTTGTGGGTGCTGAGTTGCGGGTTGTGCGTCGCGACCAGGCCGTCCACATGCGATTGGCTGCCGAGGGGCCTCGCGTGCGGCGCTGGAACCGGTCGAGGCCCAATGACGGCAGTTGCGCCACACGGCGATCTGGTGGCGACGCAAGACCCATCACCCACGACTCAAGACCGATTCGCGAGAGCTCGAACTCGCGTGTGAGCTATCCGTCGATGCGCTCGTGCGCTTCGGCCATCGAGTCGGCGATCGGGAAGACCTTGTTGAGGCCCAGCGTAATCAGCGTCTTCTTGATGAAGTCGCGGGGCGCCGCCAGCACCAGCGTGCCACCGAATGACTGGGCGCGCCGCTGGGCGGAGATGAACGAGGCGATCGTAGTGGAGTTGGCGAAGGTCATGTCGCCGAGGTCCACGATCACCGAGGGGGCCTCGTCGGAGAGGATCTTCTCGAAGCCACGACGTACATCGTCCGTCTCGAAGGAGTCGAAATCCCCCTCGAGTTTCAGTACCTGGACGCCTTCGTAATCTCCGTGTGACACCTTCACGGCGACCCCATAGTAAGGACCGCGGGCGGAAGGGGCAACGGGTGACCCGTGGTAGGATCCCATTCGTGACGCGGCGGCAGTTCGTCCTCCTCATTTTGCCGCTTCTGCTGGTCATTACCGGTTTCATCGCACTGCACATGGTGGAGCGCGTGGGCGGGATCGGCGCTCCCGCTTGGGACGCCGACTTCTCCGACTTCGTGCGCCGCAAGATGGAGAGCGAGTACGTCTTCGGACTCGGCGACGATCGCCAGCAGGAGCAGGCCTATTTCGCGGCCCTGACGCGCTACCTGAGGCTCTACGACGACTACTGCGAGGTGGTGCCGCCGCAGAGCGTGGACTTCGCGCGCGAGCAGTCGAGCGGCCAGTATGTCGGCATCGGCATCCGTCCCGAAGGTTTCCCGGAGGATCCCAGCCTGCCCATTACCGCCATGAAGGTGGTCGGCGTCAGCCCCGATGGACCCGCCCAAAAGGCCGGAATTCTCGTGGATGAGTTGATCGTCTCAATCGACGGGAGCCGCGTCGCGGATTTTGAGGGGGAGCGGGGGCAGGTCAACTCCGACATCGCGAAGGCCATTCGCGGCGAGCGCAAGACGACCGTACGGCTGGGCATTCGAGCCGTGAACGGCGTCGAGCGCGATGTCGATGTGGCGCGCGGCGCCGTCCACTCCGGATCGGTCTTCGGGATGCGCTTCATCGATAAGCAGAACGGAATCGGCTACCTGCGCGTGGCCGCGTTCCACAACGACACCGCAGCCACCGTGCGCACGCGCATCGAGGAACTGCGCAAGCAGGGCCTGCAGGCGCTCGTGCTCGACCTGCGGCGCAATCCGGGCGGCCTGTTCGAGCAGGCGGTCGATCTGGCCGACCTCTTTGTCGATGACCGCGGCCCGCTCGGCGACCGTGCGATCGTGAAGCAGGTGGGACGGCTGCCGATCTACTCGCGCGCCGCCTACCCCACGCGCGACGCGACCGTGCTCGGCGACCTGCCCATGGCGCTGCTGATCGACCGCGGATCGGCCAGCGCCAGCGAAATCGTGGCGGGCGCCCTGCGCGACTACCGCCGAGCGCTCGTGATCGGCGAGCGCAGCTACGGCAAGTTCCTCGTGCAGACCGTGACGCCGGAAAAGACGAGATTCGGTCCGGTACTCTTCAAGCGCACCTGCGCCATCTACACGACACCGCTGGGCCACTTCTATCCGCGTCGCCCGGAGTTCATCATCGACAAGCGACTGTCCGTTGCCGACATACTGGGGGGCATCCCGCCCGACGTTTTGATCCCGCTCGACCAAGACGAGCGCAAGATCCTGCGCGACATCTTCGAACGTGAGCATTTCCAGGACTGGAACCCCGCGCTCAAGCCGGTGCACCCCGATTTCCGCGATCCGCACATCGACGCGGCGGTGCGCGTCTTGCGCGGCGAAACCGTCTACCGGACCGTCGCTCCCAGCGCGAAGGCGGGATAGCGGTGCGCGTTCTTGGAATCGACACCTCCTGCGACGAAACGAGCGTTGCGCTGCTTGAGGACCGCACGATTCTCGAATCGGTGGTGGTCGGCCAGACGTCGCTGCACCAGCCGTTTGGCGGCGTGGTCCCGGAAATTGCCGCGCGTGCGCATGTGGAACGCATGATTCCGGCACTCGACCAGGCGCTCGCGGCCGGCACCCCCGACCTGATCGCGGTGACCAACCGGCCGGGCCTGATCGGGCCGCTGCTGGTCGGGTTGAGCGCGGCGAAGAGCCTCGCGTTCGCGCGCAACCTGCCGATCGTTGGCGTTCACCATCTCGAGGCGCACGTGGCGGCCGCCTACCTGCTCGACCCGCCCCCCGCGCCCCCCTTTCTTGCCCTCATTGCTTCGGGCGGCCACACGCTGCTCTATGAAGTTCCCAAGCGCGGCACCTACCGTCGTCTGGGCAGCACCATCGACGACGCGGCGGGGGAGTGCTTCGACAAGATCGCGGCGATGCTCGGCCTGCCCTATCCCGGCGGGCCGTCCGTTCAGCGCGCGGCGGAGCAGGGGGATCCCACGGCGTTCGATCTGCCGCGACCGCTGATGCGCGACAAGTCGGACGACTTCTCGTTTTCGGGGCTCAAGACGGCGGTGCTCTACAAGGTCAAGGGGCCCAACGTGGGGCGGCGCGGTCCCGATCTCAAGGACGTGCCGGTGGCCGACCTCGCCGCCAGCGCGCAGGAGGCGATCGCCGACGTGTTGACCTTCAAGGCGGTGCGCGCCTGCAAGCGGCGCGGCATCGAGCGCCTCGTTCTTGGCGGTGGCGTGGCCGCCAACACGCGCCTGCGTGAACTTACCGCGTCGCGCGCGGCGGAAGCGGGCATCGAGGTGTTCATTCCGCCGCCGGCGCTCTGCACGGATAATGCCGCCATGATCGCCGCGCGCGGCCGCGAACTGTATGACGAGGGCGTTCGATCGGATCTCCAACTCGACGCGGACCCGTATGCCGAGTGACCGGATGGTGCCGAGTGACCGGATGGTGCCGAGTGACC
>CBDURV010000234.1:0-6658 GCA_965369495.1 uncultured bacterium | reverse complement strand
CCGCAGTCCACGCGCGCTGGCGCGTGGCAGCGCGGGCTTGCTCCGCTCCCATGGCGGCGCGCCGAACGCGCGACTCCTGCCGCCTTATGCGGCTCGCCTCCATGCGCGCCTCGACCTGGTCCTGATGCGAACGGATCGCGCGCGCGACGGCGGCGCCGTCTTCGGGACGCGCGTTCGGATCCGGCGCGAGGCAACGCCGCGCGAGATCGATCAGTTCGGGTTCGGCGTTGCAGGTATCGAGGCGTCCGTAGGCGTCGTCGAGCTGCGCCGAAGCGGCCTGGACGACCATCTGCCCGGTGTCTCCGCGGTACGGGGGCGCACCGGTCAGGATCTCGCACAGGATGGCGCCCAGGCTGAACACGTCCGCTCGTTCGTCGAGTTTCTCCACCTCGCCACGCGCCTGCTCGGGCGGCATATAACCGGGCGTTCCCATCACGGCGCCCGTCACGCTCTCCGAAGATCCCTCGCCATGGCTGCGCACGCTGGAGACCGCTGATTCGCCCTCCTCCGCCGCGCGTTCCGTCGGCACCGCGCCGTAGGGGTCGCCGGTGCGCAGGATCTTGGCAAATCCCCAGTCGACGACGACCACCTCCCCGAACCGCCCGACCATCACGTTGCTCGGCTTGAGGTCGCGGTGGATCACGCCGCGACTGTGGGCGTAGGCCATCGTGTCGCAGATGCGCAGGAAGTGCTCCAGCAGCGCCGCGCGGTCTTCGCTCGGTGACGCGCGATCCTTGAGTAGGCTCGCGAGAGTCTTGCCGCGGATCAGTTGCATCGCGAAGAACGGTCGCCCGTCGGCGCCAATTCCGAGTTCGTACACGGGAACGATCCCCGGGTGCTGCAGTTGCCCTGCGACCTGCGCCTCCTCGATGAAGCGCTCCACCAGGGCGGCGTTACCCGCGTGCTCCTCGTGCAGGAATTTCATCGCGACATCCCGACCGAGATCGATGTCGCGCCCCTGCAAGACCACGCCAACGCCGCCGCGTGCCAGTTCGCCCACGACCATGTAGCGGCCCGACTGCGTGGGTGCCTGCGGGCGCTGGACCGGCGCATCCTCGCCGTCCGGTTCGCGCAGGTGCACGCGCGGCGCCGTGCCGCCCCGCGCCTCGATGCGCTGGAGAATGCTGGGCTGCTGGCCCGGTTCCGCGTCGAAGGCCGCCTTGAGGATCTTGTCGAGAGGCTCGTCCATGCAAGCTCTCCCGGGGCCGCGCCGTTTTCGCGCGCGGAATCCCTACAAAAACTCGGCGAGCCTGGCGCACTGCTCATCGATGTGGCCGGGCGCGGTCCCGAGGTGACGCTCCACCACCTCTCGTAGCGCCGCCTGGTACTCCTTGCGCGCCTTGGCGTAGTCGCGGTGCAGTTGTTTCGCGGGCACGCCCCACTGCGCCGCGATCTCGCGTATCGGAAGTCCCTCGGCGAAACGCAGCCGCAGCAATTCGACGCGCGCGAGCGCCTGCTCCCCGACGACCGCGGCGCGCACACGGTGAAGGCGGACCGCCTCGCGCACGAGGCCGGTCGCCCACGCGCGGTCGAACTGCTTCGCGAGCGTCTCGTCGTCGGCGACCACAGCCTCAAGCGCGCTGCCCGGAAGGAGATGGTTCTTGCCAAACCGCTCTTCCGCCCTGCGGGCGACGTTGCGCACCACGCCGTACAGGAACGCGCGAAAGCCGCCGGGCCGGTCCTCCTCCACGCGCGTCAGCGCGCCCCCGTCACGCAGGCAATCGAGAAAGACCTCCTGCACCGCGTCGTCGGTATCGCGCAGAAGCGCGTGGCGCGACCAGCGCGCACGCAGATAGCCGCGGACCGTGGGCGCGTGGATACGAACGAATTCGGCCCGCGCCTCGGCATCGCCGGCGGCCGCCTCACGGACGACCGTCCACTGGGTCGTCTCCCCCCTACCCATGCGTCGATTAGAGCGCGCGCAAGCGATCGACGGTGTCGAGCAGGGCGGGCAGTTCATCGAGGGGGACCATGTTGGGGCCATCGGATAGTGCCGCGTCGGGATTGTGGTGGGTTTCGATGAAGAGGCCGTCGATGCCGACCGCCGCTGCCGCGCGCACGAGGTAGGGAATCATGTGCCGGTCGCCGCCCGACTTGCCGCCGAGGCCGCCGGGGCGCTGGACGCTGTGGGTGCCGTCGAAGACGACCGGCGCGAACTGGCGCATGATCGGCAGCGAACGGAAATCGACGACGAGGTTGCGATAGCCGAACGTCGTGCCACGCTCGCACAACATGACCTGGCCCGCGGTGCCGCCGGCGATCACCTTGTCCACGACGTGCTCCATGTCCTCGGGCGCGGCGAACTGCCCCTTCTTGACGTTGACCGGCAGTCCGGTGGCGCCCGCCGCGATAAGCAGATCCGTTTGGCGGCACAAGAAGGCGGGAATCTGGATCATGTCCACCACCTGCGCCACCACCGGCACTTGGATCGACTCGTGTACGTCGGTGATGATGCGCAGGTCGAGCGCGCTCTTCACCTCGGCGAGAATCGCCAGCGACTCGTCCATGCCGGGTCCGCGGAACGACTCGACCGAGGTGCGGTTGGCCTTGTCGTAGCTCGCCTTGAAGTAAAAATCGACCGGGCGGTCGGCAGTCATCTTCTTGAGGCGCTCCGCGATGCGAAACACGTTGTCGCGGCTCTCGACGACGCACGGACCGGCAATCAGCAGTAGGCGACCGTTTTCGAAGAGCATGTTCACTCCCTCCATTCGGGATCGGCGTGCTCGCCGCGAACGAGATCCTCCAGCGTTTCCCGTTCGCGGACGATGGCGAACCGCCCGCCGTCCACCATGACCTCCGCGGCGCGCGGCCGCGAGTTGTAATTGCTGGCCATCACGAATCCGTACGCGCCCGCGCTGCGGACCGCCACGAGATCGCCGGGCTCGACGGGCGGGAATTCGCGATCCTTGGCGAGAAAATCGCCCGATTCGCAAACCGGCCCCACCAGATCGATCAGGCCCGCTTCGCCCTCGCGCGGCGCCACCGGCTCGATGCGGTGGAAGGCGTCGTAGAGGCTCGGGCGAATCAGGTCGTTCATGGCCGCGTCGCAGATCACGAAGCGCTTGTCGCCCGACGGCTTGGTGTAGACGACGCGCGTGACGAGGATGCCGGCGTTGCCGACCAGGATGCGCCCCGGCTCCATGTGGATCGCGAAACCGCTCTCCTTGAGCATGGGCACCATCGGATCGGCGTAGTCGGTCATCGCGGGCGCCTCGCCCTCGCGATAGTGGATGCCGAAACCGCCGCCGATGTTGATCGAATCGAGGTGCGGGTGGAACCCCTTCAGGTCCTGGGCCAGGGCGACCACGCGACGCACCATCTCGACGTGCGGTTCGACCTTGGTGATCTGCGAGCCGATGTGCACATGCAGGCCGACGAGGCGCACGCCGACGCGCTCGGTGAGCGACTCGGCAATGCTGCGCGCAAGATCGAAGTCGAGCCCGAACTTGCCGCCCATCTTGCCGGTCGTGATGTAGGTGTGCGTCTGCGGATCGACATCCGGGTTCACGCGCAGCGCGATGCGCGCCGTGGTTCCGTGCGCGCGGGCCACCTCGTCGATCAGGTCGAGTTCGCCCTCGGATTCGACGTTGAAGGTGTCGATGCCCGCCTCGATCGCGTAGGCGATCTCCTCGCGCGTCTTGCCGACACCGGCGAAGTCGATCAGCGCCGGATCGCCACCGGCCTCAAGCACCCGGAAGATTTCGCCCTGGCTGACCACGTCGAACCCCGCGCCCTCGGCGGCCAACGCCTTGAGGATCGCGAGGTTGCTGTTCGCCTTGACCGCATAGCGGATCAGCGGTTTGACCTCCGCGAACGCCTCACGCAGGCGGCGAAAGTGGTCGACGAGCGTGTGCTTGGAATAGATGTAGAGCGGCGTACCCACCGCATCGGCAATGCGGGAGACGGGAATCTCCTCGCAGTGGAGTTCGCCGTTCCTCGTCCGGAAGTCGTCCATAGCGAACGAGGATACCCAACTGGGGAAGGACGCCCACCTGCGAACGGCCTTGAGCTTTGGGCTTTGAGCTTTGCGAAACGACCAGACCGACCGCGGGCGAACCATCTGCCATTGGGCCTCGAGTGCCGTGGAGCCCGCACTGGGACAACCGAGGCCCAATGCCAATTCATGCGCGAACGGCCGGCATGGTTGCGGCGCAAAGCTCAAGGCCCAAAGCCCAAAGCCGACTGAAACGGGTGCTCCCAAATAGAAGCGAGAGGCCCTGCCGACTTGCGACAAGGCCTCCCGACTCCGGAGCCGAAGCTCTTTCTTCCTACCCGCGCTCGAGGAGTTCTTTGACCTCCTCGACCCGGGTCCGCAGCTTGGTGAGCGTCGTGGTGCGAATCTGGCTAACTCGTGATTCGGAGATGTTCAACAGCTTCCCGATCTCCTTCATCGAGAGGTCCTCGACGTAGTAGAGCAGAACAACCATCTTCTCGCGGTGCGTGAGTTGCGTCATGAGGTGGTCCGAGAGATCCTTCAGGAAGATCCGCTCGAACGGCGCCTCGGAGTTCTTGTCCTCGTAGATGAGGTGGCGCTCGTCGTTGTCTCCGCGCTGCGCCTCCTCCTCACACCGACTGAACGCGAACATCGAGATGAAGCTGCTTTCGCGGATCATCGTCTCGACCTTTTCGCGCGACACTTCAAGCTGGGTTGCCAGCTCGCCGGGCGTCGGCTCGCGTCCCAGGTCTCGCGTGAGCTCGTCCCGGGCCGTGTTCATCTTGGAGGTGTTGTTGCGGATCATCCGCGGAACCCAGTCGCGAGACCGGAGTTCGTCGAGGATCGCGCCCTTGACCCGCGTCGCGCAGTACGTCTCGAACCGGGTGCCACGCGTGTGATCGAAGTTCTCGACCGCACGGATGAGCCCGAACGAGGCAGCTGAACGCAGGTCTTCGTTGCGGATCGAACGCGGCAGCCTCTGCTGCAGCCGATCGGCAACGTACTTGACGATGTACAGGTACTTCTCAACCAAACGATTCCGCAGCTCCACATCGCCCGTCTCGCGGAATTCGTCCCAGAGTGTTTGCGTCTCTACCTTCACGTTGCCCTACCTCCGAACGGGCGTGTTGCGGCGGCCAGTCTGCGCGCGGCCGGGGGACCGGCGTAAGCGCTTCCAGCTTGATGGTCTTGAGTTTTTCTTCCGTACCGTGCGTGTTTGCCCCAACGGCGTAAGCCGTTGGGCCATGTCGAAGCCGCGGGGTCTAGGCGCGGCTGTATTTTGTCGCGGGGGTCAGCCGCGACCAGGTGTCTCTGGTGAATCAAGTCTCTCGCGGATCTCTCGCAGCGTTAAGCCTTTTTGCTTCAGGCTCTTCACGCGCTCGAGGTCACGAAAGACCTTGGGGGGGAACAGGCGATAGCCGGACGGCGTTCTCCGCTTCTCGCGGATGAGTCCGAGCGTCGCGTAAAAGTGCAGCGTCTGACGCGACAGACCGGTGTGCTCCATGACCTCAGCCATGCGGTAAAGCTTTTCCGGTAATTGCCCGCGCGCCATTCGATGCGACCCCCTTGCCGGACTGCCGCCTACTCCTCCGTGACCGGGAGCGCGACGTAGCCAGCTCGAAGGGACCGGAAGGACTCGCCTTCCGACCCTCTGCTCAGCACTGACTTCGTGTGTAAGCATCGTTCCTTGAATGGGGGCGCTTTGTCAAGCGCACTACGTCAAGTGCACATTGCAAAGTGTTCAGTAAGAGAGCCTGCCGAAACCGTCCAATTGCGTCAAGCCCTTTTTGCCAAAGGACTTACGCGCCCAACGTGGACGACGACTTTCAATTGAGAGGGGATCGGTTGGGCGCCCGTGATCCTTGAACGGAATATTTACGGCGCGTGAAATCCGTCGTTCCCCCGTGCTATTCGCCCCTCGAAAAAGAACCCTGAGACGAATCGCGCGCGTCGTGCACTATGGGGTTGTGGCACCCAACGAAGGACGAACAGACGACCCGCTACGAGCGCTTCTCATGCGGTTCGTGTCGCAGCACGACGCGGCGGCGATGGAGTCGTTCGTGGCGCAAACGCGCCGGCGCCTGCTCACCATCGCGCGTCGCATCGGCGCGCCGCAGGACGCGGAAGACACCGTCCAGGCTGCCTACCACGCACTGCTTGCGCGACCGGCGCTGCCCGACGCCCCGCTGCTGCCGTGGCTCATGACAACGGTTATTCGCATCGCCTACCGGCGCAAGGCGGTGGAGCAGCGGCAGACGCGATTGGCCGAACGGTTGGCGCGCCCGCAACCCGATTCATCGACGCAGGAACGCCTGGCTCGATCGGAAATCGCGGCGCTCGTGCGGGCAGAAGTCGAGCGCCTGCCGGTCCACTACCGCAACCCGCTGGTGCTCTACTACCTTGAGGGGCTTTCGAGCCCCGAAATCGCGGGCCTACTCGATGTGGCGCCCTCGACCGTCACCACGCGCCTGCAGCGGGGGCGTCAGCTTCTCCGGTCGCGGCTGGATCCGCGCCTGGCACTCGGTTTTTTGTTCCTGCCTTGGCTGCTCGTGGACGGCGGCAAGGTATTCGGAGGCGCCTCGCTGGCGTCGTTGGGAGGGGTCGTGCAGGCGAAATCAGTCATGGTCGTGGCGGCGGTGGGACTTGCCGCCGGAACGATGGGAGCCGTGTTCGGGGCGACCGTGCTCTCGGAAGACCCCGTCGAACGCGCCGCGCGCACGCAAC
>CBDURV010000233.1:0-6672 GCA_965369495.1 uncultured bacterium | reverse complement strand
CTTAGATTAGGGGCGCCATGTCGCAGGAATTCCCGCCGCCCTCGTTCGACGTCATTATCTCCACCTTCGCCACCCAGGCTGCCGTCTCGCTCGGCCAGGTCGCCAACCCCGTCACCAACAAGACGGAAACCGACCTCGATCAGGCGAAGTTCGCGATCGACCTGCTGCAGATCCTCGAGGAGAAGTCGAAAGGCAATCTCACCGACGAGGAAGAGACGCTGATGACCGACATCCTCTACCGCCTGCGCATGCTCTTCGTCGACAAAGCCGGCGAAGGTGGCTAGCTAGTGTTTGATCGGTAGGCGCATCGTCACGCGCGTTCCCGCGCCGGGATCGGACTCGAGCGCGATGGTGCCGCCCATGTCGTTGACGATGCCCTGCACGATCGGCAGGCCGAGTCCGGCGCCGCTCGTGCGGGTGGTGAAACGCGGTTCGAAAATGCGCTCCATCGTCTCGATGTCGATGCCGCGGCCATCATCGATGACGCGCACGGTCACGTCGCTTCCGTTGCGTCGCGCCTCCAGCACGATGCGCTGCGCCTCCGCCTGACGCGCGTTGGTGATCAGGTTGTTGAGCACGCGGTGCAGTTCGTCGCGGTCGGCATGCACGGTGAGCTCGTCGCCGTGCAGTTCGACCTCGATCGTCCCCGCCGCGCCGTGAAGCTTGGCGACCTCGGCCAGTAGCGCGCCCAAGTCGACCGGTTCGAGTTGCCGGTGCGACACGCGCGCGTAGGTCGAGAAGTTGCTCGCGATGCGTTGCAGGCGGTCGATCTCCTCGAGAATCACGTTCGCCCCGCGCCCGAACTCCTCCTCGAACAGTTCGCGGTCCTCGTCGTAGATCGCCAGCAGGTTCTGCACGGTCAGTTTCATGGGGGTCAGGGGGTTTTTGACGTCGTGCGCGATCTGCTGCGCCATTTCGCGCCACGCCGACAACCGCTCCGTACGCACGCGCAACTCCTGCGCGTCGCGCAGGTCGCGTGTCATGCTCGCGAACGAGCGCTCGAGTTCGCCCAGTTCGCCGCGCCCGCGCGCGGGCGGAAACTCAACGTCCAGGTTGCCCGCCGCCACCTCGCGCGTTGCCGCCTGGAGTCGTCGCACCGGCCGCAACAGCAGGTAGGCGACCGGCAGGGCGAGCAGGACCGCAAGGGCCGCCGCCAAAACGTAGAACGCGAAGAGCGGTGCGGTCTCCTCCGCCGCGCCCCGTTCCACGGCGCGGCGGTCGGTCAACTCCGGCACTACCAGGATGCGCTCGTCCGCCAGCCTGCGGTAGCCGGCGAGCAGGTCGCCCGCGCCGGCGAACGGCTCGCGCCCCAGGTACTGGCGTTGCTTGGCCAGCACCAGCTGTTCGTAGGCGGGTGCGGCGAGTTGCCGACTCAGCAGGCCCGTGTCCCACACGCCGGGGCGGCTGGTCGCCACCAACTCGCTGCCGTCGTAGATGTTGACGTCGATTCGGTGGTCGGTCGAGAGTGCCACGCACCACGCCTGATCCGCCTTGCCGTCCTGCTTGCTCAGGAGGGTTTCAGCGAGATCGAGCCGGTCGCGGAGTTCCTGATCGATGGCCTGTTCGTAGCGCGATTCGATGCGGTTCTGTTGGAAGAAGGCGATCACGACGACGGGAAAAACGCTGAGCAGCACGAGGAAGAGGGCGATCGTGTGCCGAAACGCCCACGGCATGTGCCGCCAGCGCAGCGCGAGCCAGGCGATCCACGCGGTGGCGAGCACGAAGAGCAGGTGTGCCGCTTCGAACAGTACCTGCTCGCGCGAATTGGTCGCGTGCACGATGGCGGCAAAACCACCGCGTCCGGGAACGATCAGCATCCGCGCCGCGCGGCCTTCGTATTCGCAGGCGATCGACGCACTTCCATCCTCGTGCGCGCGGGAGAGGACGGCAGAACCGGGCCGGGGGAGATCGCTCGTGGCGCCGTGGCTGACGAATCGCGCCGCACCGGCTGCGTCGAGTTCCGCGACGACGAGCGGACGCGCGCCACCCGTGGAAAGTTCACGAAATGGCTCGGTGAAGATCGGGGCGCGCAAGCTGGAGCGCAGCAGATCCCATGGATCGGGCATGCTGAAGCGAGCGATGCCGACCGGCTCGCCGTCGGTGCGCAGAATGACATCCTGCACGCGGTAGCGGATGTCGGCGCCGGTGCCGCGACCGGGCAGGGACTCCTGCGTTCGCTCCTGGATCGACTGCGGGCCAGCCGGCCGCGCCGGGCGCCCGGGCGTGTCGAGGTCGAAGCTGCTGGCGAGTGCCAGATCGAAGTAATAGATCTCCACGGCGCACGAGTGGCGCAGGTCCAAGTCGGAAGCGGCCCACAGCTCGAAACCGAGGCGCGGCACGTCCTTGTTGGCCCGCAGTTTCGCGGCCACAAAGGTGTCTGCGCCGTGGTCCACGTCGATCGCGGCGTCGATCGCGCTGGCGAGGCGCCGCTCGGCGTCGCGCTCCGTCTCGGGCGCGACGAGTGCGCGCAGACGCGTCGCCATGCGGTCCTCGACATGGGCGCGGTAGCTCGCATGCAGCACCGGCAGGACGACCAGCGCGGTGAGCAGCGCGAGCAACCCGGCGCCCTCCAGCGGACCTACTCGGATGGGGCGCGCAAGTAACCCCACCGCTGTTATGAACAGCAGCAGCAATGCGAGTGTCGCCGCGGCCGCGGCAGCCAAGAGAAGCGCGGCGTCCCAGCCGGGCAACGCGCTCGTCGGATCGAACAGGCCGCGGTCGAGGCCGCGGAGTGCGATCGATTCGACGAACGTGTGCCAGTGCAGGGTCGCGAGCGCGCTGGCGGCGAGCAGCGCGGCACCGGCGAAGCGCGCGGGGCGCAGCGATGTCGCGCGAACGACCGCGACGGCGGCAAGCATCGCGATGCCGCTCAGCAAGGCCTGCGCGGGGTCGTGATCGGGAAGCTCGTACGCCAGCAGCATGGCGCGCGCGACGCCGATGAGGAGCAGCGCGACCACCGGCCCCAGGCGTGTGCCCGCGCAGAGACCGAGCGCGATCCAGCCGAACCACGCAACCAAGGCGCAGTAGAGCAGGCGCAGACGTCGGTCGCGCTCCGCGTCGGCGACGGCTTGGCTCTGCTCTTCCGTTCTTGCGCGAAACGTCGCGTGCACGACCGAGGGGATGACGGCGGTTCGGATCAGTGGCGATTTTTCGTTTACCGATACGGTTCCGAATGCCAGGTCGACAGACGCCAGTCCCGCCTCGCGCGCGATCGCCGCGCCCAGATCGCGCCTCACCGGAAAACGTTCGTCGAAGGTTGCGAAGGCGATCGCGACGTGATCGGCCTCGGGCGCGTAGACCGCGGTGTAGAGCACCGGGTGCGCGGGATGCGGAAGGACCCCCTCCGCGGTGCCGACCGCGCGTACGTCGGCCAGTTCCCAGTCCTTGTCGAACTCGAACGTGCGGCCCGCCCAGACGGTGGTGCGCCAGTCCGCATCGAGCAGCGCAATGCCGTCGGCGCCGGATTCGCGCCGAATCGATTGCGCACGATCGAACCCGGCGCCATCGGCGTCCAGGCCGGCGGCCGCCATCACGCGTGCAGCGCTCCGCGTGCGCTCCTGAATCTCGGCCATGCGCGCGCGGAGGATCGTCCCGGCCGCCGCGAACTGCTCATCGGCAGTACGTGGACCGGGCGCGAACCCCAGCCAAACGAGGGCGGCAAGAGGCAGGAGCAGGCCCACGAGGGTGCGCGTACGAATCACGGCTGCGGCTTCTTGAGCGCGTACTTTTCGATCTTCTTGTAGAGATTGCTGCGCTGCATGTTGAGCAGCTCCGCAGTGCGTTTGACGTTCCAGTTGTTTTCCAGCAGGCGCCGTTCGAGGAACTCGCGCTCCGCCGTGTCCTTGAACTCCTCGAACGTGGCGACGCCGCGGTAGGGATCCTCGGTGTTCGCGGCGGTGCGGGCTCCCAGTGCGCGCGTAATGTCCGCGGCCGCGATCTCCTCCGCCGGGGCGAGGATCGCGACGTGCTCGACGGCGTTCTTGAGTTGGCGCACGTTGCCGGGCCAGTCCTCGCGCTGCATCGCCTGGAGTGCATCGGCGCCGAAGGTGTGGGGCAGCGTTCCGTTGCGCCGGATCGCCTCCTTCATGAACGCGCCGGCGAGCAGCGGGATGTCGTCGCGACGTTCGCGCAGCGGCGGGCAGCGCAGCTCGACGACGTTGAGCCGGTAGTAGAGATCCTCGCGGAAGCGACCCTCGGCCACCTCCTTATGGAGGTCCTTGTTGGTCGCCGCGAGCACGCGCACGTCCACCTCGACCGGTTCGTTGCCGCCGACGCGCTCCACCTTGTGCTGTTCGAGCACGCGCAGCATCTTGGCCTGCGCGGCGAGGTCCATGTCGCCCACCTCGTCGAGGAATAGCGTGCCGTGGTGCGCGAGTTCGAACTTGCCGATCTTGCGCGTATGCGCGCCGGTGAACGAGCCTTTCTCGTGGCCGAAGAGTTCCGACTCGAGCAGGTCCTTGGGAATCGCGGCGCAGTTGACGTCGACGAACGGTGCGTCGGCGCGCGAAGACAAGTCGTGCAGGCGGCGCGCGACGAGTTCCTTGCCGGTTCCGTTTTCGCCGGTGATCAGCACGCGCGCGGTCGTGCCCGCCACCCGGTCAAGCGATGCGAGCATCTCCTTGAGCGGCGCCGACTCGCCCAGGATGCGCGTGGCATCGCGCTGCTTGAGCTGGACGTTCTCGCGCTTGAGTTCGGTGGTCTGCAGGGCGTTGCGGGCGAGCAGCAGCACGCGGTCGCGATCGAGCGGCTTTTCGAGGAAGTCGAAGGCGCCGTTCTGCGTGGCCTGCACCGCCGTTTCGATGGTGCCGTGGCCGGAAATCATCACGACCGGCAGATCGGGACGGCTCTTGCGCAACTCGCCCAGGATCTCCATGCCGTCGCGGCCGGGCATCTTGATGTCCAGGAAGACCAGTCCGATATCGGTGCGGCCGTTGGCGGCATCGAGGCCGGTCGCGCCGTCCTCCGCCAGGACGCAATCGATGCGCGCGCTGCGCAGGGTCATGCGAAGCGCCTCGCGGATGGACGCCTCGTCGTCAATGATTAGGGCCTTCATGCTTCCGTTGTTCGTCATTGTGTCCTCTGAAGGGGACACATTACCCGCGAATTGGTGTCCCCAAGAGGGGATTAGGCAAAGTAGGGTCCAATCCGTGCAGGACGCGAGAATTCGGGTGGGTTCTTCCGTTACATAGGGGAGAACCATGGGAGCGGTCGGCGAACCCCAAATGATCAAGATGGCGTCAGGCGACGTCGTCGCATTCGAGGAACTGCTTGCCGCGTTCCAGGGGGCCTCGTTCCGCTTCGCCTACCGCATCTTCCGCGACCGCCATATCGCGGAGGACGTCACGCAGGAGCTCTTCTTCAAGCTCTTCCGCAACGCCGGGAAATACAAGCCGGCGGGCAAGTTCAAGACCTACTTCTACACCGTGCTCAACAACCTCTGCATGGACACCCTGCGACGCATGCACAAGAAGTCGCTGCCGGACTTCCAGTGCTTCGAGAATCCGATTCTCGATGGCATGCCGGTGGGTGAGGGTGTGGGCGCGCCGGAGGCGGCGGCGGAAATCAACGAGGAGCGGCGCCTTGTCCGCGAAGCGATCGGGAAACTGCCCGACGCGCAGCGCAAGGTGATCGTCCTGCGCGAATTGGAACAGCTTAAATACCGCGAGATCGCGGAGGTGCTGGGCCTGAGCCTCAACGAGGTGAAGGTCCTGATCCATCGGGGCAGAAAGACCCTGATGAAAATCCTCAAGCGTTCTCCGCTCTTCGAGGGCATCGAATCATGATTAGCGACGAACTGCGGGAGCTGTTGTCCGCCTATGTGGACGGCGAACTACCCCACGCCGAAGCCGCACGGGTCGAGGACAGCGCCAAGCGCGACCCGCGCCTGCGTCGCCACATCCACGCGTATCGACGGCTGAGCGACACGCTGCGCGTATGGGACGCCGAGGAGAACGCCGTTGAGCCGTCCGCGCAAGTACGCGACCGGGCGCTCGCGCGCGTCCTCGCCTTCCAGTCGCAGGTTGACGCGGAACGCTCTGCCCGTACCCCCGCGGCGTGGTTGACCAATCCGTGGGCGGTCGCGGCCGCCTTGATGGTGGCCGTGAGTGTCGGCATCGTGCTGGCCGCGGGCGCGCGTGCGCCGGGCGCGATCGAAGTGGCCTCACGTGGCGATGGCATCGTCCTGGAGCCGGTCGAATCGTACGACGCCCTTGTGGCGAATGTCGAAACACCCGAGCCGCTCGCACCCATCGAGGCGCGTGCCCAGACTTGGCAGAGCGGCGCGATCGAGTCGGTCATTCGTGACGAGACTAAGGGCCTGCTGATCGAAAGCGACGGCGAGTTCGTGCGCTGGTCGCGGCGTGCGCTGGAAATCGACAACTACATCCGGAACCTTCCCGACGAGTTTCAGGCACGCCGTCGGGGCTTGGCGAACGGAAGAATCCGGGAGACGAATTCCGAGTCCGCGAGCAATCGCGTCTTGATCAGCATGCTGACCGGCTACGAGTCGAAGGTCACGCCGTTCGAGAGCATGCTCAGCCTGCGCCTCAAGGCCACAGCCGCTTCCTTGCCCGCCACGCGCGCCGCGCCGGCGCATGCCGAGGCCGCCTCGAAGTTCGTGTTGGCCTCGGAGCTGAGTGGCCTGCACGACATCCGGGTGAAGCAGGGCGATCC
>CBDURV010000232.1:0-6687 GCA_965369495.1 uncultured bacterium | reverse complement strand
CCAACGCGAGGCCGCCACCGGCCAACGCTCCCACCACGACGATCTGTATCAACTGAGTTCCGGCGCTCTTCATAGGTTCTCCTCTGCAGCCACAGACTAGTCTGCTTTACAGACTCCGCAAGAACCAATTCCGGCAGATGCGCCCCCCAGCGCGCACTCAGATTCCATAACTCACGACCCCAAAAGGACTTAGGATCCGCCCGCAGCTCCCTTGGGGAGCGTTTTTGCCAGCTTTTTGGGGTCTACGCCTAGGAGGCGGAAGATGCGGGCCTTGTTTTCGCGCGCTTCCTCTACGCAGTGGTCGCAGCAGACCCTGACTCGAATGCCGTCGAGGTCCACCCAGATCGGGGCGGACGGATACACCTGGTCGCCGGTCACCGGGCACTTGGTGTTCTGCAGGTCGATCACCGGCGCGATCCAGACGTAACCGAGCGTTTTGGCGGTCGCGGCAGGATCGCGCGCCATGCGCGAGCGGCACTTGCCGCAACACGCGTACACGCGCACGCCGTTGAAGTCGGCGTAGCGCTTCCGGTCCACCTTCTTCCCCATCACCGGGCACTTGGCGTTCTCGAGGCTCAACACGCTGCCGGTCACTTTGCCTTTGGCGTCCTTGATTTCGATCCGCTTGAGCCCCAACTTCGCGAGGTACCTCTTGGGCTCCTTCGCGAACGCCGCCGAATTCTTCGCGTCGGCAAAGTGGATGCGCACGCCCTTCCAGTCGAGGAGGACCTTGCCGACGTCCTTCCCGCTGACCGGATCCTTCTTGTTGGCAAGATCGATCAGGCCCGGCACCTTCACCGGCTTGATGTCGTCGGCGAGCAGCGAAGCGGAAATCAGCAGCAGGGCAAGGGCGATTCGCATCAGCGCAACTCCGTGTGTTCGTGGGTCTGTCTCAGCTTCACGATCGTACCGTGCGGGATGTAGCCGCGAATCGCCGCACAGGCGTAGACCAGCACGTCGCGCCCCAGCACGGTGCCCGGATTGAGGACCGAATTGCAGCCGGTCTGGGAGCCGTCCCCCATCACCGCGCCGAACTTGATCAGCCCCGTATCGATCACGTTGTCGCCGTCCCGCAGACGCACCGTCTTGTCGGCGGCGATCTTGTAGTTGGAGAGCTTGGTGCCGGCGCCCAGGTTGCAGTTGTTGCCCAGCACCGAATCGCCGCAGTAGTTGTAGTGCGGTGCGGCGGCGCCGTTCAGGAAGAGCGTGTTCTTGAGCTCGGTGGAGTTGCCCACGACACAGCCGTCCCCGACCAGCACGTCGCCGCGAATATACGCGCCCGAGCGGATCTGGCAGTTGCGGCCAATGATCGCGGGGCCGCGCACGTAAGCGCCCGACTCCACCACGGTCCCCTCGCCGATCGTGACGTTGCCGATGATGTACGCGCCCTCCTCGACGGTGCCCTTGACCTCCATGCGCGCGTGTTCGCGCACGTAGTCGGCAATCCGCGCCAGGACGTCCCAGACGTCGGTGCAGCCATCGAAGACCGCGCGATGTTCGAAGTCGGAAAGATCGAAAAACGCATCCACCGCAAAGCTCATGACCAATCCTCCAGCATGCGTTGACCGCGTTCGGTGCGCTCGTAGCCGCCCGCGACGGCGCGGATGACCTTCTCCTTGTGCTCCAGTTCCAGCAACAGGCGCTCGCGCAGCACGTCACCGGGAATGGGCAGGGCGTCGGCGGCCAAGGCCCCATCGCAGAGCGCCTCGAGGATCGCGCGTTCGGCGCGCGCCATCGCATGGTCGTGGTCCTTCATGTGCGCGGACAGGAAGAGCATCGCCGCCTCGCCCATCGCGATCAGGGCGTCCGCATCGGCGAGCGTGCCGCGCACGTTGACGCCGGTCTTCTCCTCGGTGCCCGAGTTGCGCACGAAGATGCCGGCGCGCTGCGACCCGTCCTCGTCGTCTACCGCGAGATACAGCATTTCCGGCTCCTCGGCGTGCACGACGCGGCGCACGGGCCCCAGTGTGCAGGCCTTCGCGATCGCCCCCGCAACCCCCTCAAACACATCGCTGCCGTCCGCGAGTGCCGACTTGTCCGTGTAGTAGACGTAGAAGGTGCGCTTGAAACCCGGCTCGAAGGGATGGTGCGCGTCGTGGGCGGAAAGGCCGCGTGTGGCGGCGAACGTGTTGAGCGCGCTCTTGAGGCCATTGCCCGAAAAGACCTCGCACGTTTCGCCCACGCGCGTTTCGACGTAGCCGCGCGAGATGTTGTGGCCCGTCTCCTCGCTCCCGATGCCGTAGGTGTCCGGGAACTCGGCCGCCTGCTTGAGCACCCACTTGTCGCCCACCGCCGTCAGGCGCGCCTCGTAGCCGAGCGTCGCGGCATGCCGCGCGGCGTTGAGGTCGCTCTCCACTGTGTTGACGTAGAGCGTGCCGGGCGCGGGCGGGGCACGGAACGTCGCCTGGTGGATCGCCGTCTCGTCGCCGCTCAGCACCAGCACGCGATCCGTTTCGGCGTCGTAGTCGAGGCGGTAGAAGCGATCGCCGTCGGCATCGAAGACGGCCGCCTTGCCCTTGCGCGCGAAGACCTCGACCACCGCCGCATGGTTGGCGAATCTCGCCTCCCCGCGTTCGATCGCCTCGTGCCCTTCGAGATCGGCGACGCCGCTGTCGCGGTTGACCTGGCCCGACGCCGTGTCGGCGTTGACCTCGATCACCTCGCCCCCGTGCAGTTGGCGCAGGACATCGGCGGCAACGCCGGACATGGCCCCGTTGGCGGCATCGACGATGAGCGGGAAATCGCCCAGCGTCTCGCCGGCCGGCAGCCAACTGTTGCGCGGATCCAGATGGAAACGCCGCATGACGTCGAGCGCCTCGTCGTGCGCATCGCTCTCGCCGCCCGTCAACGGCAGCCCTTCGACATCGCGCGCGTAGTCGATGTCGAGGATGCGCGCCGTGAGTTCGCGATCGTCGTCCGGAAAGAGCTTGAGCGCACTGGGACCGCGGAAGATCTTGATGCCGTTCTGATCGCGGAAGTTGTGGCTCGCCGTGACCATGAAGGCCGCGGGTGCGCCGCGCCAGACCTGGTAGAGCGCCACGCCGGGCGTCGGGCAGATGCCCACGACGACCGCGGCGGCGCCCGCCTTGCGAATGCCCCGCACCGCCGCGCCCGTGAACGCGCCCGTGGGATCGCGCGGGTCCCAGCCGATGACGATCTCGCTGGCGCCGTCCAACGAGGTCACGAACGCGTAGGTGTACAGCTCCATGAACTGCTCGGTGATGACACCGCACTGCAGGAACGCCTCAAGCGGCGTGAGTCCCGCGACGCGCTCGTCGGTGGAGAGCAGCACCGGCCTGCGTATGCCGTCGGTGCCCTGGAGTCGGTCAACCGGCGCTGACATAGGCCACGGCCTCGATCTCGATCTGGGCGCCGTCATCGAAGAGTGCCGCGACGCCCAGCAGGGCCATCGCGGGGAAGTGCTTGCCCAGCCGCTCACGGTAGGCGCGACCGAGTTCGCGCAGGTGCGCGCGATAGCCGGGCACGTCGGTGGTGTAGATGCGCATGCTGGCCAGATCCTCGACCGCGCCACCAGCGGCGCGCAGCGCGACCAGCAGGTTGTCGAGCGCCAGCGCGAACTGCGCGACGAGATCGTCGGGCTCCACCACGATGCCATCGGGACCGCAGCCGATCTGGCCGGCGATCGCGATCGCCTTTCCCTCGCCGACCGCGGCGTGGGAGAAACCGACCGCGGGCGACAGCTCGTCGGGATTGATGAGTCGAACGGACATGGATTTATTCTCCGCGGCGAATGGCCGCAAGGATGCGGGCGTACTCGGCAATGTCGTGGACGTTGATACACGCCACGCCACGGTTGGCGGCTTCCCAGATGGCGTCGGAGCCCTCGTACGCGAAGAAGAGCGACCCCTCCTTCGTGAACGGCGACAGCCCAAGGTGCGTCACGACCGTGTCGGGCGCGTTGAACAACTCTTCCGCGAGCGAGAAGGATGCGCGTTCCGGCCCGAACTCACCCTTCGCCACGCGCTCCGTCGCGAAGCCGAAGGTGGAGGGGCCACGCATCTCGACGAAACGATCGCAGGAAACGGCGATGCCCTGCGCCGCCGCCTGGATGGCGGACGGATCCGCCGTGCGCGGACTGGAATCGCCCTCGACCCGGAAGCGGCCGGAAGGCAGGCGCGTGATGCGCACCGTGCGCCCGGCGAATTCCGATACGAGCACGCGCCGCAACGCCTCGAGTTCCGCGGGAGCCTCCGCCAACACGATCGCGTGTTCACCCTCGTCGGCGAAGATCGCGCTGCCGCCGCAATCGCGGACACCCTTGATAAGTTCGCGGCCGCGCAGCGCGGGGCCGGCCGCAGGCGTCTCGAACGTCACCTCCTGCCGGCCGCACGAAACGTACGAGCGCATGGACAGGCAGAGCGAACGCGCCGCCGCACCGGCGAAGAGCGCCACCGACAGCGCCTGGATCTCCGGCGTGCTGGGCGGATAGATGTGCAGCGTCGCGCCGCCCGTCAACCCGCAGATGAGTCCGCTCTCGGCGATCAGGTGCAGGTAGGGGGCGGGGCGCATCTTCTCCCGGACGGAGTCGAGAGGATCGGTGCTCAGCGCGGCCATCGCGACGCCCGGCGCACGCGCCAGCGCGGAGACCTCGCGATCGATCGCGATCTGGCTCCAGAGCGGCATGTCGAACGTCGCGAGCAAGGGTGCCGTACGAAGATCGAGTCCGTTTTCCGACGCGATCACCTTGGTTTCCTTGATCTTGCGCCGCAGGCGAGACTCGGGCGGTCGGTTCTGTTCGCCCGCCCCGAATGCGATGGCACCAGGCATTCCTCTAGATTCGGCGGCGAGGGGCTTTTTGGCAAGCGCGTTCGCCTACTTATCCCACCGGTAAAAGCCCTGGCCCGATTTTTTGCCCAGCTTGCCGTCCGCCACCATGCGGCGCAGCAACTCCGGAGGCCGGAAGTGCGGGGCATCGAGCGACTCCGCCAGATGCTCGGCAATCGCCATGCGCACGTCGCAGCCGACCAGATCGGTCAGGCGCAGCGGGCCCATCGGGTGGGCGTAGCCGAAGACCATGGCGCGGTCGATATCCTCCGGCGAGGCGACCTCCTGCTCCACCATGCGAATCGCCTCCATGGCGATGCAGATGCCGAGGCGCGAACTGGCAAAGCCGGGCGCGTCGCGCACCGTGATGACCTCTTTGCCGAGGCGTTCGCCAAAGGCGCGCGCGGCGTCGGTGGTCGCATCGGCCGTCTCGCGCCCCACCACCAGTTCCAGCAGCTTCATCAGCGGCACCGGATTGAAGAAGTGCATGCCGATGATGCGATCCGCCGCGGCGTTGCCCTCGGCGATCTCGGAAATCGGCAGCGACGACGTGTTGGTAGCCAGGATCGCGGTCTCCGGCGCGCCCGCCGCCACGTCCGCAAAGATCTTCCGCTTGAGCTCGATCTTCTCCGGCGCCGCCTCGACGACGAGATCCACGCCGGCGACGGCGCCCGCAAGATCACCGCTGGCGGTAACGCGCGCAAGCGCCGCATCCCGGTCGGCCGCATCGACCTTGCCGCGGTCCACGCCCTTTTGCAGGAACTTGGCGATGCCCTGCTTGCCGCGCGCGGCGATTTCATCGCTGACGTCGTAAAGGACAACGTCGCACCCGACCTGGGCACAAACCTGCGCGATCCCGGCGCCCATCGTGCCGGATCCAA
Source organism: uncultured bacterium (assembly GCA_965369495.1). Classification (GTDB taxonomy): domain Bacteria; phylum Planctomycetota; class PLA2; order PLA2; family PLA2; genus JBCDBY01. The sequence continues at coordinate 1,021 of CBDURV010000232.1, read as the reverse complement.
GAACGGCCACTCGATCAATCGTCATGGAACGGAGTCTAATTGGGAGGGGTCTGGGGTACCAAATATCGGCCTTGAGCTTTGGGCTTTGAGCGTTGCGCCACTACCAGGTCAACCGCTTGCGCAGTACTGTCGTTGGGCCTCGGAAGTCCTGAAGCCGTGCACTACGGCGGGCGAGGCCCCAAACCAAGTCGTGAGCCGGAAACTCGGCCTGGTTGTTCCGCAAAGCTCAAAGCTCAGAGCCCAAAGCCGTTCGCAAAAGGGGTCAGCGCCTCTCGTACACGCCGCCGTTTTGCTTGGCTAGGTGCCGTAGGAGGATGGACTCGAATCCGAGCGCAATGGTGTGGATCTGTACCCGCTTGACCTGGTTGAGGCGTCCGATTTCGCGCAGCATCTCGGAGGCGGTATGGAAGCGTCCTGTCGGCTGGCCGTCCGACAGCAGGTAGATGGCTTCCACCTGCTTGTCCGACAGCGCCATCGCCAATGCGTCGTACAGGTTGGTTCCGCCGGTTGGGTTGATGCGGCTCAAGAATCCGCGCACCGCCCGCTTGTTGGATTTGTTGATCGGCACAAGGCTCGGACGCCATTCCGCGGCGCCGCTTCCAAAGAAGATGATGTTGACGTGAGTGGTTCTCGGCAGGCCGTCGATGGCGCGCAGCAGTTCCTTCTTCGCACGCTCCAGGCGCGTCTGCCCATCGGTGCGATCGATTCGTTGCATCGAGCCGGAGCGGTCCAGCACGAAGATGATACGCGTCGCATCCACGGGAATTCCGTAGAAGGTAGCGACAGTCTTGGTTTCTCCCTTCTTGCCCGTAGGTCGCCGGCCCGACCGCGGCTTAAGCGAGACCACGACGGCGCCGCCCTGCTTGTCCCACCAGCGCCGCCACAGCTCGCCGTAGTCGCGCAGGTTCTCGCCGGTGAGGCTCGCCAGCGACTCCCCCAACGCCTTTTTCACGCGGCCCAGCTTTTCGCGTTCCAGCGCATCGATGAGCGCTTCGATCTGCGTATCGACGCGCAGGCGACC
>CBDURV010000231.1:0-6690 GCA_965369495.1 uncultured bacterium | reverse complement strand
CATTCGCCACTGCGCCCTGCAGCAGTGGACGCCCGAACCGCTGCGGGATCTGTCCAAGCGCGCGACGTGGACACCGCTCGCGGCGGGCGCCAAGCCGCTCGCGCGCGTTTCCGCGGTCGGTTACTACTTCGCCGTTCGTCTCCACCGCTATCTCAAGGTGCCGGTCGGCATCATCCAGAACGCATCGGGAGGCACGCGCGCGGAGACGTGGACCGCACGCGCCTCACTCGAAGCACTACCGGAAGCGCGCGACTACCTCGGTCACTTCGCGCGGCGCGGCGATGCCGGACGGTTCGCAGACCGCAACCAACCTTCGGGCTGCTACAACGCCATGATCGCACCGCTGGCGGGACTGAGCGTGCGCGGCGCGATCTTCTACCAGGGCGAAAACAACTCCGTCGGCACGTGGAACCTCTACCGCGCGAGCTTTCCCGCGATGATCGCCGACTGGCGCAAGGCGTTCGGGCAGCCGGACCTTCCGTTCGGGATCATCTCGCTGGCCGGGTTCGGAAAGGCCGAGCGCGACCGCAACATCGAAGAGGAGATGGTGCCGCCGGGGCGCTTCTGGTTCGCGGCCATTCGCGACGTGCATGAAAGGACTCATCGGCAGGTTCCCCACACGGGGCTGATCGTAACGAGCGATCTGGGCGACAGCACCAACATCCATCCGCAGCGCAAGCGGGAGGTCGGTGAACGCGCCGCGCGCTGGGCGTTGGCGCAGGTCTACGGCGCGCGCGTCCCGCACACGGGGCCAATCTACCGCTCCATGAAGATTGTCGGCGAGCGCATACGGATCTCGTTCGACGTCGATCCGACCGTGGCGAAAAATGCGCCGTGGTTCCAGACCTGCCCCATCACGCGGGCGGGCGCCTACCGCGGTTTCGTCATTGCGGGCGAAGACCGCCGATTCTATCCCGCGAGCGTGCGCCGACTCGACCGCGCGCGTCAACTCGAAGTGTGGAGCGAGTTCGTCAAACAACCGGTGGCGGTGCGCTATGCGTGGGCGGAGTTTCCGGACGCGAATGTAATCGGCGTGGACTACCTGCCCATGCCCGGCTTCCGCACGGACGACTGGCCGCTGCCGCCCGACGCCCCCGCCGACCCGAGCAAGCGCGCGGCGTGGAACGAGCGGATCAAGCAGCTGCGCGAGAAGGCACGAGCTCACGCGCGCGAGCGTCAACTCGCGGAGTTGGAGTCGGCGGTCACCGCCCTGCGCGGCGCGAAGTGACTCACGGACCGCGATCCCGAACCTCGCGCGCAGCGCATGTTCAAGCCGAACCAACCGCGATCGACTCGATCAGCGCTGCCGCGTCGTCGAGCGGATGAGCAGCAAGACGATCGCGAAGCGTGCGACATGCGGCGCGGACCGATCGGTCATCAATGAGCGCGCCCAGTGCGATCGCAGCGCGCTTCGCCGTGTAGCGCCGTGCGGGGAGCAGCGCGCCGACGCCGAGGTCGATCAGGCGCGAGGCGTTGTCGAACTGGTCGAAGCCCATCGCGGCAACGAGTTGCGGCAGTCCCGCGGCAATGCCCTGCGCCACGCTGCCGATGCCGCCGTGCGAAACGAAGGCCGCCGCACGAGGCAGCACGCGACTGAACGGAACGTAGTGCGACCAGTAGATCGTTCTGGGGAGGGCCGCGGGAACCGAGTCGCGGTTGGTCGTGACCAACAGACCGCGCCGGCCCATGCGCTCGCACGCCGCGACCGATTCGCGAAAGAAGCGGTGCGCGACGACGTTGGCGCTCCCGGCGGTGAAGACGATGGGCGCATCTCCGGCGTCAAGCCACGCTTCCAACTCGCTGTCCGCCGGCCTCGAATCGGACTCGTCAAAGAGCGGAAAGCCGGTCAGGCGAGTCTGCGGCGGCCAATCCGGCTGCGCGGGGCCGAACCAGTCGGGAAAGAGACCGACGACCAGTTCGGGACTGTGCGCCCACTGCATCATGATCCGCGAGACGGGTGCAAGCCCCGCCTCGCCGCGCAGGCGGTTGATCTCCGGCGCCAGAAGTTTGTCGGTCACGCGATCGGCCACGCCCCAGAACAGGCGCTTGAGCCAACGCGGCGCACGAGTCAGCGACGGCAGGCCCGCAAAGAGCGGCATGCGATGCATCGTCCGAAAGACCGAGGGCGCGAGATGCACCGAGGCCAGCGGCGTGCCATCAACCTCGTTGACGATGCGCGCCCCGAAGCCGAGCGTGCTCGCCACCAGCACCGTTCCGCTTTTGCGGTGAGCGCGAAGCAGATCGACGCTCTGCGGTAACGCCAGCATCGCCTCGTCACCCAGCACGACATCCAGCCCCTTGCGCGGATGCCACAGATCGGGATTCGCGATGACCCGTCGAAACTGCTCCTCTGTGCCGAGTTCCACGAACTCCAGATCCGATCGGCGCACCAATTCGCCGAACATCTCATTGGCGATCAGCGTGACCTCGTGGCCGCGGGCGCGCAACGTGCGACCAAGCGCGACAAAGGGATGGACATCACCGGCGCTACCCGCCGTCAGGATAAGTACGTGCATGGGGCGCTAGCCAAGTTCGGGCACGTAGCAGGGGTACTCGCGCTGCTGGCGCAGGACGCGGTCGATATCGATCTCCACGGTCGCCAACGGCTCGTCTTCGGTCGTCTCGGCAATCAATTCGCCGTCCGGCGCGAACGCGAACCCCTTGCCGCCAAATCGCGTGCCGTCCGTGCCGCGTCCCGTGCGGTTGGAACTGACCACGTAACAGCCGGAAACGATGGCGGCCATGGCGCCCGCGGTGAGCCAACGCCTGGGCGCCGCTTCGGTCGCGCGCGGAACGACGATCAGGTTCACGGCGCAACGCCGGTAGTGGCGCGCCCATTCGTTGAACATCAGGTCGGTGCACAAAAACATCCCCACGCAAAGCGAGCCAAGGCGCAGCGGATCGAAACCGCGCTCCCGCGGCGCGAACCAGGTCGCCTCGTGGAAACCCGGTTCCGCCGGAAGGTACTGCTTGTCGTGCACGCGCCGGTACTCGCCCTCGACGATCGCGAAGCCCTCGTTGGCGAGATGATCGCCGTCGTGAATCGGTCGCGAGCCGAGCACAACCGGCACTTCCAGCGCACGCAGCGCATCGAGACCCTGCTCGTGTGCCCGCACCGACTCGGCCGCGACCGCATCGTCGTACTGTGGAGAGGCGGCGATCCACGCCCCGAAGGGCAGTTCGTTCATCACCAGCACGTCTGGCCGCGCCGCCCCCACCTGCTGGGCGAACTGCTCCCACGCGTCCGTACCGGGCAGCAGCCCTTCGGGAAGTTCGACGAAAGCGACCTTGATCTTCGCGGCTTGCATGGCACGCGTACCGTATCGTAAAGAGCCGATGACTCGCCGCCGCAAAAGACTCCTGCTCATGCTCGCTGGCGCCGTCGTTGCGTTCGTGATTTCGCTCCCGTTCCTGATCGACGAGGTGGGCGGCGCATTCACCCGGCGTCCCGACGAGTTGGCCAACCACCTGAGCCCGGCCGCGCACATACTCGTCTCGTCGGCGTTCGAGGGTATCGAACGCGACCGCATGCTCGACTACCACACGCACCTCGTCGGACTGGGCAAAGGGGACACCGGCTGTTTCGTCCATCCCGGCATGCTCTCGTGGTTGTCCATTACGCGGCGCGTGCGATTCGAGGTCTATCGAAGCGCGTCGGGCATCAAGGATCTGAACCACGCCGACAGCCAATTCGTATCGCGACTCGTCTCGCTCATCGACTACATCCCCGGGAGCGGGCGCTTCCTGCTGCTCGGATTCGACAAACATTACACGGCCGACGGCAGCGTGCTGCTGGACGAAACGGAGTTCTACACGCCCAACGAGTACGTTTTCCGCATCTGCGAACGCCACCCCGAACGCTTCGCCGCCGCCGTATCCGTTCACCCCTACCGCACGGACGCGGTCGTCGCACTGGAACGCTGGGCGAAGCGGGGCGCACGCATCGTCAAGTGGCTGCCCAACGCGATGGGCATGGATCCCAGCGATGCGCGCTGCGATCCGTACTACGGCGTGATGAAAAAGTACGGCATGGTGCTGCTCACGCACGCCGGCGAAGAGCAGGCGGTGCCGTCGGAGGAAGCGCAACGGCTCGGTAACCCGCTTCTGCTGCGCCGTGCCCTGGACCGCGGCGTCAAGGTGATCGTCGCGCATGGCGCCAGCCTCGGCAGCAGTATCGACGTGGACGATCCCGCACACCCCGAGCGCGACAACTTCACGCTGTTCATGCGCCTCATGGACGAGAAGAAGTACGAGGGGCTGCTGTTCGGCGAGATCTCCGCCACGACCCAGCAGAACCGTCTTCCACGTCCGTTTCGCACGCTGCTCGAACGCACCGATCTGCACCACCGTCTCGTGAACGGCAGCGATTACCCGCTGCCCGCGATCAATATCCTGATCAGCACCGGCATGCTCGTCGAAGAGGGGTTCCTGACGGCGGAGCAGCGCGAACTTCTCAATGAGATCTACGACTTCAATCCGCTGCTCTTCGACTTCGTGCTCAAGCGCACCGCGCGCGGCCCGAACGGCGAGCGCTTCCCCCCGTCGGTGTTCATGGAGCACCCGGCATTGCGCGCGACCAAGTAGCCCGGATGCCGCAAGCAGGGCTCGCGACATCCGGATTCGAGCGGCAGTTACTCGGATGAACGGCGTCCGCGGCGACGACCCCGCTTACGCTTGCCCGAGTTCTCGTTTTCGCCATCCTGGGCCCGACGACCGCGGCGTGCCTTGCCGCGGCAGCGCTTGCCCTTCTTGCCGGACTCGCCGTCTTGCCCGGCCTCGCTGCGCCGCTCCTTGCGGGCGGCCTTCGCGGACGCGCGCTCCGTCTCCGATAGCTTGCCGTCGCCGTCGGCGTCGAACTTCTTGAGGATGCGCGCCTTGCGGCCGCCGCGCTTGCCGCGCCGCCCTTCCTGCTCCTGCTCGCCCTCCGCGTGGACGGGGCCGGCCAGAGCCACCGCCAACAGGGCGGCGAGGGTCAAAACGATGCTGTTTCTCATGGGTCTCTCCTTGAATTCAGTTCCGGATCGAGCCGATTGGGAAGTAACGCCGTCGGCTCACCGGAACTGAATCCGGCCTGCGGGGTTTTTCAGCCAGACGAAATGCGAAAAACTTCCGGAGAGACCTGCTGGACCCTGGTCCACGGCGCCGCCGATGGGGCCGACGATGCGCGCGCGCTGTTCGCGCAGGTCTACCTGCCCGTAATTCGCGCCTATCTCGTGGCGCGCTGGCGCGGTGGCCCGATGCTGGAACGTCTCGACGACGCGGTCCAGGACACCTTTCTGGAGTGCTTTCGGGGCGAGGGCGCCCTGGGCCGCCTCGACGGCAACGGACGGTTCCGCACGTATCTCTACGCGGTGGTGCGCAACGTCGCCCGCCGTTACGAAGAGCGCCGCGCCATCGACATGGGGCGCCACGGCGCCAATCTCTCGTTCGTCGAACCGAGCAGCGGCGCGCAGCGGCCTTCGCGGGTCTATGACCGCGCCTGGCTCGACACGCTGCTCAAGCGAGCAGCGGTTCGGCAAGCGGAATGGGCCGAGCAACAGGGCGACGAGGCGCGCCAGCGGATCGAGTTGATGCGGCTTCGTTTCGTGGACGGCCTGCCGGTTCGCGACATCGCAGAGCGCTGGGGCGTGGCGGCGGCCGTCGTGCATCGCGAGTACCGCCAGGCGCGCCGCGACTTCAAGCGAGCCCTGCGTGAAGAGGTCGCGTTTCACCATCCCGGCGCGACACCCGAGCAGATCGAAGAGGAGTGCGCGGCACTACTGGAGCTAATGGCATGAGCGGCGAATCGAACTGGGACGAGGCGATGCGACGCGGATTCGCCGTGGGTGCGCCGGCGGCGGAACCCTGCGAGGAGAACGCCCAACCTCCCGACGTCAGCGCTCGCTACGAAATCCTCGGCCCCGTCGGCCACGGCGGTGTCGGTATCGTCTACCGCGCGCGCGACAAGGAGCTCGGACGCGACGTGGCGGTCAAGGTGCTGCACGCCGACCTGCAGGACGGCATGGCCGAACGCTTCTTCGAGGAGGCGCAGATCGGCGCGCAACTGCAGCACCCCGGCATCGTGCCGGTCTACGACCTTGAGTTCGGCGCCTCGCGTCCCTACTTCACGATGAAACTCATCGAGGGTCGCACGCTGCTGGAGTTCCTGGCCGAACGCCCCGACGCGGCCCACGATCGACTCCGCTTCCTGCGCCACTTCGAAAAGATCTGCGAGACGATCGCGTATGCGCATGCGCGCGGCGTGGTGCACCGCGATCTCAAGTCGGCCAACGTCATGGTGGGCGAATTCGGCGAGGTTCAGACGCTCGACTGGGGATTCGCCAAGGTGCTCGGCGGCGATGATGTCGAACACGTGCCCGCGACGGTGCGGAGCCAGGGAGACAGCCACGCCTCCGTGGTCGGCCGCGCCATCGGCACGCCGGCCTACATGGCAAGCGAGCAGGCGCTGGGCGACCTCGAAGCGCTCGACGCGCGCACCGACGTCTTCTGCCTCGGCGCGATTCTCTGCGAGATCCTCACCGGCGAACCGCCCCACCGCGGCGGCGATAGCGTGACGCTGCTCAAGAAGGCGGCCTGCGGCGATCTCGACGACGCCCACGCACGCATCGACGCGTGCGGTGCGGAGCGCGAACTGGCCGAGTTGGCCAAGCGCTGCCTGCAGCCGAAGAAGTCCGACCGGCCCGCCAACGC
>CBDURV010000230.1:0-6707 GCA_965369495.1 uncultured bacterium | reverse complement strand
CGATCTCCGGCGACTTCGACATCAACATGCTGTCGACGAATGATTTCGTCGCGGACGTCTGGCACTGGAAAGCCGGCCGTGGCAACCCGGCCGGTTGGATCGACGACAAACGTCATCTGATCGGGAAGAGCGCCGGCGAGAACGCGCATGTCTACGAGATGGGCGGGCACGAGACGATTCGTATCGCGCGGCCCATGGATGCGGGCGAGCGTTCGTACTCGGTCAAGCCGAAGCCCACCGCGCACGTCGGCGACACGATCGACTCCTTCGAGCCGAAGCAGCCGAGTGGCAGTCTTGCCGACATACGCGGAAAGGGCACGCACGACGGCTCGGGCTGGACGCTCGAGATTTCACGCAAGTTCGATACCGGCCACCCCGACGACGCCGTCCTCGATCCCGGCGGCGACACCGCCTGCGCCATTGCAGTGCTCGACAACGAGCTCTATTGGCACCATCGTGTGTCGGGACGGCTGTTGCTGCGCTTCGCGCCGCGTTGATCGCGCGGGATGCGGTTCGGGGCTATGATCTCCCGGGCCGAATACCGTGACTCATCCGATCCTCCAACGACTCATCGAACGCACCGCTCCGCGTGCGGTTGCATGGCTGCTGATTGCGGCCTTGCCGGGCTGCAAGTCGGCCACGGGGCATCGCGAGCAGGCGGACCGCGACGCGGCGGCGATCATCGCGCAAAAACAGCAGCTCGCGTTCGGCAAGACCGCGCCCTTCTCCATCATTCAGCCGGCCGACATCCTGCGACGCCGCCTGATCGATGCGCAGGATCTGATGCACGTCGGCGCCGAGTCCTACGGCACGGACAAGCTCAAGCCGATCGAGCACTGGCCGGAGCCCGACTACCCGCATAAGAAGACGCCGGAGACGGAGCCGGAACTCTCGCCCGAGCCCTATCCCCTGACGCTGCTGGATGCCTTGAAGGTCGGCGCGCGCAACAACCGCGATTACCAGACGCGCAAGGAGGCGGTCTTTGTCGCCGCTCTCGATCTCGACCTGGAGCGCAACAGCTTTCGCAGCATCTACAGTGGCGCCGCGGACGCGACGGCCATCGGTACGGGCGGAGCCGGCGGCGACGGCGGCATCACGGGCGCGAACGTCGGCGTGAGCCGCATGCTGAAAATGGGCGCGGTGCTCGCCGGTCAGATCGGCATCGACCTGGTCAAGCTGCTCTCCAGCGGGGACTCCTCGTTCGGCATCTTCACCGATCTCTCCATCGCGATTCCTCTTCTGCGCGGTTCCGGCAAGCACATCGTGGGGGAGCCGCTCAACCAGGCGGAGCGCAATGTGGTCTATGCACTGCGTGACTTCGAGCGATTCCGGAAGACCTACGCGGTGGACGCGGCGACCGACTACCTCGACGTGCTGCGGCAGACCGATCGCGTGCGCAACGCCGAGGAGAACTATCGCGGGCTGATCGTTCTCTCCCGCCGCACGCGCGCGATGGCATCCGCCGGCCGCTTGCCCGGCGTCCAGGTAGATCAGGCGCGCCAGGATGAACTGCGTGCGCGCGACAACTGGATCGCCACGGTTCAGGCGCTCGAAGCACGCATCGACACCCTCAAGACGACTCTCGGCCTGCCGCCCGACGCTCGCATCGAATTGAGTGCCGAGGAGATGGAGCGCATGGTCGGCGTCGTGCGCGATGCGTTTGCCGATGCGGAGCAGGCGGGCGAAGGTGGCATCGACACCGGGGATGTTCCGTCCGCCGACGCGGTCGCCGAGATTCCCGCCCTCGATCCGGCCGACCGCGGTCCCATGGAGCTGGACGAGGGAGTCGCGGTGCAGCTCGCCTTCGACAACCGGCAGGACCTTCTCATTCGGCTGGGGGCCGTCTACGACGCGCAGCGCAAGGTCGTGGTCGCCGCCGACGGGTTGCGCGCCGGGCTCACCGTGCAGGGGCGGGTGACCACGAGTGGCGCCCGCAACATCCTCGCCTCCGCGATCCTTCCCGACGGGCAACTCGACTTTCGCGATGCGATCTTCAATGCGAGCGTGCTGCTCGACCTGCCGTTCGAACGGACGGCGGAGCGCGTTCGATACCGCGAGAGTTTTATCGCCCTGGAGTCGTCGGTGCGAGCGGTGCAGGCGCTCGAGGACTCGATCAAGCTCTCGGTCCGGTCCGCCCTGCGTCAGATGCTCGCCGACCGCGAGGGCGTTCGCATCCAGATCGAGGCGGTGCGTCTCGCCCGCGACCGGGTGCGCAGCACGAACCTCTTCCTGGAGGCGGGCCGCACGCAGGTGCGTGACGTGCTCGAGGCGCAGGAGGCGCTGCTCGTCGCCCAGAACTCGTTGACCGATTCACTGGTGAGCTATCGCGTCTCCACGCTCGAGATGCAGCGCGACATGGGTGTGCTGCAGGTGGATGCCGAGGGACTTTGGACGGAGTATGTTCCTGATGAGCAGCAATAAACGTCGCATTCTTGTCTGGACCGCCATCGTGGGCGTGGCGCTGCTTGTCGGTGTCGCGCTCCTGCTGAATGCGTTCGGTTCCGACGGCAGCGGTGAAGTGCAACCCGTCTTCAGGGTGCGCCGCGGACCGCTGATTATCAGCGTGACCGAGTCCGGCACGATCAAGAATCGCGAGGAGGTCGAGATCAAGAGTCAGGTCGAGGGGCGCACGTCGATCCTGACACTGATTGCCGAGGGCACGCAGGCTAAGCCCGGCGATCTTCTGGTCGAACTCGACTCGAGCAAACTCACGGAGAAATTGGCGGCGCAGGAGCTTCGCGTCATCAACGCCGACGCGGGTTTCATTCGCGCGCGGGAAAATCACGCCGTCGTCAAGAGCCAGGGTGAGAGCGACATCGCGAAGGCGGAACTCGATCTGCGCTTCGCCAAACTCGACCTCGAGAAGTACAAGAAGGGCGAGTATCCGCAGCAGCTTCGGACCGCGGAGGTCGCGATCACGTTGGCCACCGAGGCCGTGCAGCGCGCCGTGGAAAAACTCGAGTGGTCCAAGCGTCTGCATGAGAAGCGCTACCTTTCGCGGGTGGAACTGCAGGCGGACGAGGCCGCGCTCAAGAGGGCGGAGCTGGACCTGGAACTCGCCGAAGGAAGCAAGACGTTGCTCGAGAAATACTCCCACCGGCGGGATCTCGCGTCGCGCGAGAGTGACATCGACCAGGCGGACAAGGCTCTGGAGCGTGCCAAGCGCAAGGCGTCCGCCAACCTCGTGCAGGCGGACTCCGAGCTACGAACCAAGCAGCAGGAGCTCAATCGCCAGAAGTCCGAACAGATTCGGATCGTGGACCAGATCAGCAAGTGCCGCATCCTCGCGCCGGTGGCCGGCATGGTGGTCTACGCGACGACGGGCGGCGGTTGGCGCAGCCGGGAGGAGCCGCTCGAGGAGGGCGCCGAGGTGCGCAAACGCCAGCACCTGATCAGCCTGCCGACGGCCAACTCGATGATGGCGGAAGTCGACGTCCACGAATCGAATCTCAAGAAGGTGCGCGTCGGGCTTCCGGTGCACATCACCGTCGATGCCGCGCCCGGCAAGATCTTCAAGGGCGTCGCGGCGCGCATGGCGGTGCTGCCCGATTCCCAGAGCGCGTGGCTCAACCCCGACCTCAAGGTCTATGACACCGACGTCTACATCGAAGGCGACGGCGGCGAACTGCGGCCGGGCATGAGTTGTCGCGCCGAGATCTTCGTGGAGCGCTTCGATGCCGCGCTCTACGTGCCGGTCCAGTGCGTGGTGCGCGTCGCGGGTGAGCCGACCGTCTATGTGAAGACGGCCCAGAAACTCGAGGCGCGGCCAATCAAGATCGGTCTCGACAACAACCGCATGGTGCATGTTCTCGAAGGACTGACCGAAGGCGAATTCGTGTTGCTGGATCCGCCGCTCGGTTCCGGCGGTGTCGCGCCCGAGCCGGCGATCCCCGACGTCCGCATCCCGGATGCGCCCGCCGAGAAGAAGGCGCCGAGTAGCGGGCAGAAGAGCGGGCGCCCCGGCGCCCGCGGCAAACGCAGCGGCCGCACCGAATGAGCATTATTCGTCTCGAGGAAGTCTCGAAGATCTACACGATGGGCACGGCGGAGGTCCATGCGTTGCGCGATATCTCGATCGAGTTCAAGCGGGGCAGCTACTGGGCGCTGATGGGCCCGAGCGGTTCGGGGAAGAGCACGCTGCTCAACCTGCTCGGCTGCCTCGACCGTCCGAGTTCCGGGTCCTATCTGCTGGATGACCGGGCGGTCGCCGATCTCGACGACGACGAGTTGAGCGCGCTGCGGTTGCAGTACATCGGATTCATCTTCCAGAGCTTCAACCTGATCTCCGAGTTGACGGTGCTCGAGAACATCGAGTTGCCGCTGCTCTATGCCGGATGGGCGGAGGCGGACGGCGTCGAGCGCGCGCGCGAGTTGGCGGAGACGGTCGGGCTCACGCATCGCATCGGGCATCGTCCCACGGAACTGAGCGGCGGCGAGCGGCAGCGCGTGGCCATCGCGCGTTCGCTGGCGAACGACCCCGAGGTGCTGCTGGCGGACGAGCCGACGGGTAACCTCGACACCGCGACCGGCACCCAGATCATGAAGATCATCGAGGGGCTGGCCGAGGCGGGCAAGACGATCCTGATGGTCACGCACGAGCCGGAAATTGCCGCCCATGCGGGCGCGCGCCTGCACATGCGCGACGGCGCGGTAGTCAAGATCGAGGGGGCGGTGTGAGAGTCACCCGCAACATCCAGCTCGGCGTCAAGAACCTCTGGCGCCACCGCATGCGCTCGATGCTCACCATGCTGGGCGTCGTCTTCGGCGTCGCTTCGGTGGTGGCCATGCTGGCGGTCGGCGAGGGGGCGAGCGCGCAGGCGTTGGATCAGATCCGCCGGCTCGGCTCCAACAACATCCTGCTCTCGGCGATGAAGCCGCAGGAGGACGAGGCGGCCGGCCAGCGCCGCAGTCGGATGAGCATCTACGGACTTACCTACGACGATGATGTCCGACTGCGCGAGACCCTTCCTGGCGTGCTCCGGACCGTGCCGGTGAAGCTGGCGCGCAAGGAAGGGCGACTCGGCGGCAGGACGCTGCAGCTTCGCGTGGTAGGCACGACGCCGGACTGGTTCGCACTGGTGCGGCGCCGGATCATCGCCGGACGCGCGCTCGCGGAGGCGGACATCCGGTCCTACAGCTCGGTGTGCGTGTTGACGGAGCACGGCGCGCGGCGGCTGCTCGCGACCCGGGGAAGTCTCGGGGAATCGCTCAAGCTCGGCAGCGACTATTTCGAAGTCGTCGGCATCGTCTCCAGCGAGTCCGGTACCGGGGGCGGTATCCAGACGCCCGACCAGCAGGTGGACGTCTACGTGCCGATCAACGTCTTCCGCCAGTGCTTCGGCGAGATCGTCGTGCAGCGCTCGACCGGGTCGTCCACGCGGGAGCGCGTCGAGTTGCACCAGGTCATTATCGAAGTCAAGTCACTCGAGCAGGTGGAGGAGACGGCCAAGGCGGTGCAACGCATGCTGTCGCGCTTTCACAAGAAAAAGGACTACCGCATCAGCGTGCCGCTCGCGCTGCTGCGCCAGGCGGAGGAGACGAAGCGCACGTTCAATATCGTGCTCGGTTCCATCGCGGGCATCAGCCTGCTGGTGGGCGGCATCGGCATCATGAACATCATGCTCGCCTCGGTTACCGAGCGCACGCGCGAGATCGGGATCCGCCGCGCCGTGGGCGCCAAGCGCAGACAGATCGTTCTCCAGTTCCTGGTCGAGACGCTCGTGCTGAGCGTGCTCGGGGGCGTGCTCGGCATCGGCCTCGGCATCGCGGTGCCATGGCTCATCGAACACTTCGCCGGCATGCCGACCCGCGTGACTCCCTGGAGCGTCATGCTCGCCGTCGGAATCTCAGGCGCGGTGGGTGTGCTCTTCGGACTCTACCCGGCGGTGCGCGCGGCCAAGGTCGATCCCATCGTCGCGCTGCGGCACGAGTAGCCTACTTGAGCTCGAGTTCGTTCGAAGCCGGGTCGATGCGGGCGATGCGCACGACCACGGTATCGCCCAATTTGTGGGAACTGTTGAGGGGGGTGCGGGGGCGCTTGTTGATCGGGATGAAGCCCCAGGTGCCGTACTGCGGCAAATCGACGCTGTACCCCCGATCGACGACCTGCGTGATCTGGCCGGTGAGCGTGGCAGGCTGTTGTTGCGCGAGGTATTCCAACAGGCGACGGCGGCGAATGCGGCTCTCCGCGCGGTCGGCGGAAATCGCCCGCTCGCTGGCGTGGGCGGCCACGACTTCCAAGGCATCGTCGGGCGTGGGCGCGGGCAGCTTGGCGCTCGACCGCATCTTGATCGGCCCGCGGCCTTTGCGGATCAAGGTGCGCAACTCTCGATGCACGACGAGATCCGAGTAGCGTCGAATGGGCGACGTGAAGTGCGCGTAGGCCTTGAAGCCGAGACTGAAATGCGACGCGTCGCGGGTGGTGTAGATCGCGCGCGGCATGCAACGCAGGATGGCTGCGGTGGCCGCCGGACCGTGGCCCTTCGCGATTGCGGCGGTCATCGCCTTGCTGATGCCCATCGACTTGGCGCGCGGGACTTCGAGTTGCCGGAAGTCATCCCACACCGGCGTCAGGTCGGCCGGCTCGGGATGGTGCCGGAAAATCGCCGGGACGTGCCGCCGCAGCAACAGCCGCGCGACCTCGCGATTGGCCGCCAGCATGAACTCCTCGATCACGCCGTGGGCGACATCCTGCGATGTCGGTCGCA